>DATJZE010000018.1:0-3099 GCA_035499235.1 Minisyncoccota bacterium
ATCATGTCTACATAGACACCGGTAGCTGCATCAAAGCCTCGCCCCTGTTCGCCACTAAATACATTCTGGACAACTTCGTTCGAGTCTTTTCCAGCATTCTCCGCGATAATGCGCATCGGTTTTTCCAGAATCGATTTAATCACAGCAAGACCCTTCGCATCATCACCAACCTCGGGCATCCCCTTTACGACCTTGTGGCTTAATTCCTTTGCAGCTTCGAACAGCGCCACACCGCCGCCGGCAACGATGCCCTCTTCCAGGGCCGCGCGGGTCGCCGACACGGCGTCGTCGATGCGGAACTTCTTCTCTTTCATCTCGGTCTCGGTCTGCGCACCGACCTTGATGACGGCGACACCGCCCGACAGCTTGGCCAGCCGCTCGGTGAGCTTCTCCTTATCATAGGAGCTCGTGGTCTTCTCCAGCTGCGCCTTGATCTGCGCGATGCGCTTCTCGATGTCGGACTTCTTGCCTTTCCCGTCCACGATGGTCGTCGCTTCTTTGGTCGCCTTCACCTTATGGGCACGGCCCAGCATCGCGAGCTCGGCGTTCTCCAGCTTGATGCCCTTCTCCTCGGAGACGACGGTGCCGCCCGTGACGACCGCGAGGTCCTCGAGCATGTCCTTCTTGCGGTCGCCGAAGCCCGGGGCTTTGACCGCCAGCGAGTGGAAGTTGCCCTTGAGCTTGTTGACGATGAGCGTCGCCAGCGCATCTCCGTCCACGTCGTCGGCGACGATGACCAGGTCGCGCTTGCCGGCCGCATTGAGCTTCTGCAACAGCGGCACGATGTCATTGATGGAGCTGATCTTGCGGTCGGTGATGAGGATGTACGGGTCCTCGTAGACGGCTTCCATGCGTTCGGCGTTCGTCACCATGTAGGCCGAGAGGTACCCGCGGTCGAACTGCATGCCTTCCACGAGCTCCTTGGACATGTCCACGGACTGCGACTCCTCCACGGTCACGACGCCGTCTTTGCCGACCTCGCGGAACACGTCGGCGATGAGCTTGCCGATGTCCGCATCATTGGCCGCGATGGAGGCGACCTCTTTGAGATTTTCGGCGGTGACTTTCTTCTTCTTGGTCTCCAAGTGGCCGATGACCCAGTCGGTGGCCTTGTCCATGCCGCGCTTGAGCACGACGGGGTTGGCACCTGACGCCACCGCCGAGAATCCCTCGGCGACGATGGCCTGCGCCAGGATGGTCGCGGTCGTCGTGCCGTCGCCGGCCATGTCATTGGTCTTGGACGCGACCTCCTGCACGAGCGAGGCGCCGATGTTCTCGAATTTGTCCTCCAGCTCGATGTCCTTGGCGACGGTCACGCCGTCCTTGGTGATGACGGGGGAACCAAAGCCGCGGTCCAGCACCACGTTACGGCCCTTGGGGCCCAGGGTGACCTTGACCGCGTTGGCGAGCTTGTCCACGCCGCGCTTGAGCGCTTCGCGGGCTTCGTCCTTGTATTGGATGAGTTTTGACATGTTATTCGATGATGGCGAGGATGTCTTTTTCCTCGGCGATGAGATACTCGTGGTCGTCGACTTTGATCTGGTTGGGGCCGTACTTGGTGAACAGCACGACATCGCCCTTCTTCACCACGGGCTTCACGAGCGTGCCGTCCTCCCAGCGGCCTTCCCCGACCGCGATGACACGTCCCTGCTCCGGCCGTTCCTTGTGGACGGTGTCCGGCAGGATGATGCCCCCCTTCCTGACCTCCTCCTTCATCGGCTCGATGAGGACGTGGTCGCGCAACGGTTTTATCTTCATACGCGAAATACTTAGGTTTTACGTGTTAGCACTCTTGTAGCAAAAGTGCCAGCGCCGATATCCTAGAAAAATGAACGGCCGGTGTCAACGGGTGACACCGGCCGGGACCTACTCGTTCTCGAACCTCACGGCATGCCGCACGCCGTTGTCGTCCTTGGGCAGGAAGAAGTGGACGCCCTTGAATACGGGACGGATCAGGATGCTGATCTTCGGCAGATGCTGCACCCGCCCCGCCGCGCCTGTCGTCTTCAGCTCTTGATCGAGCTCGCCGTACACGAGATAGAGGGACTCGCGTTCCTCCATCTGTGCCAACAGCGCGAACGACTCGCGGACCGGGATGCGTTGCAGGATGAAGTCCTGGAGCGTCGCGCCGTCCCACCAGTCCAGGTCGCGCCGCTTCTTGGTCTCCACGAACAGGACTTTCTTCTGCCGGAACGGGGCGAGCGGACGCGGATCCACCGCTTCGGTCATCTGCTGTATCTCGTTGTCACGGGCGCGTCGCGCGAACACGGTGAGTGTGCCCGTACCGCGGTCGATGACGAACTTCAGCGGCTGCCAGTAGTTGAGCTTCTTCACGGGCGTGAACGTGATCTGGACGCTGTCGACATCCAGCTCCTTCTTCTCCTGCTCGATGAGCCGCTTCAGGAGCGACTCGAGCGCGGGAGCCGCCGTCTCGAACGAATCCGTGTAATGCACGACGCCCTGCGGTTTGCGTACACGGACGGTCACTTCCGCGTGAGACCCTTCGTAGTCGCCCGGCAGGTTCGCGATGATGGGGAAGATCAGTTGCGACAACGCCGCCGGCGCGAACTTATGGTACGCCATGTGATACGTGGACGTGACCGGTTGCGGGAACACGCCGTCGATGGTCAGGGTGACCGGAATGGTCCGGGCTTCCCTGCCCTCGTCCACGACGAACCCGAACGGGCCGTGGACGACCGCCGACCCGACCGCCGCCATGCGGGGACCCGCCAGCTTCGAGGGCGATTCCTGCGACTGCAGGATGTCCGCGACCGGGGCGAGGAAGACCGGGAGATCGGTCTCACCGAAGCCCAACGAACGCTTCTCGTCGAAATCGACTTCGTGTCCCATCAGGTAGAGCCGGCCTTCGTGCCGCGCCGTGATCGTCCCGTGGAAGCACCAGTCGTCGCCTTCGTCGCTGTAGACCATGCAGATGGCGGAGTAATCGCCGGGTTCCGCCTGCGTCCGCACCGGGTGCCCGATCTTCGGCAGGAGCGCCGCCATGCCGTACTGGTACTCGATGGGGGTCACCAGGGTCTTGGCGGTCGTGGCGAAGTCTTTCGCGGCGACGAGGCCGCCCAGGACGTAGCGTTGTCCCGT
>DATJZE010000019.1:0-16355 GCA_035499235.1 Minisyncoccota bacterium
ATCGTCCACCTTTTCGCCGAGCCGGAATGCGGGAAAAGGCGAGACGGGTGCGACGATCGCATCCACCTGTTCAAAAGCCCGCGCGAAATCGCGTGTAATGAGCGCGCGCACCTTCTGCGCTTTCAGATAGTAGGCGTCGAAGTATCCGGCCGAGAGCGCATAGGTTCCCAGCATGATGCGGCGCAACGGTTCGGGACCGAATCCCTCGGCGCGCGATTTGGTGTACACCTCAAGCAGGTTCTCCGCCTTCTTCGTGCTGTGCCCGTAGCGGATGCCGTCGTACCGCGCGAGGTTCGCCGACACTTCACACGGTTGGACGATGTAGTACACAGCGAGCGCATATGCGGAATGCGGCAGCGAAACGTTGACTGTCGTTGCGCCCGCCGCTTGCAACGCCTTGATGCCCGCCTGCACGCGTTCATTGACTTCGGGTGCGAGCCCTTCGCCGAAGTATTCATCGGGGATGCCGATACGCAGGCCGGAAATGTCCGCATCCAGCCCTTCGGCGTAGTCGGGAACGTCGTGCGGGACCGTCGTGGCGTCCAGCGGGTCGTGACCGGAGATCTCAGTGAGCACGAGCGCCGCGTCATGCACGGTCTTGGTGAGCGGGCCGATCTGGTCCAGGGACGATGCCATCGCCATCAGGCCGTGGCGCGAGACACGTCCGTACGTCGGCTTGAGACCGACGACTCCGCAGAGGGACGCCGGCTGACGGATGGAGCCCCCGGTGTCGGACCCGAGCGCGAAGACGCAGAGGTCGGCGGCGACCGCGGCGGCGGAACCGGCACTGGAACCTCCCGGTACGCGTTCCGTGTCCGCCGGGTTTGTGACCGGTCCGTATGCGGAATTCTCGCCTGAGCTACCCATCGCGAACTCGTCCATGTTCGTCTTGCCCAACAGCTGTGCACCCGACGCCTTGAGCTTACCGACCACCGTCGCGTCGTATGAGCTCACGTAGTGTTCCAGGATCTTTGAGCCGCCGGTCGCCACCGTCCCCTTCACGAGCATGTTGTCCTTGCACGCGTACGGTATGCCAGCCAAGGGTGAGGCGTCTTTTCCCTGCGGCGCGAACGCGAATTCGTCGGTGTTGCGGAACGCGTTGAACTTCGCATCCTCGTCGGAAATCTTCTGTCGGTAGTGCTCGTAAAGCCGTTCCGGCGTGAGTTCGCCGGCATCGATGTCAGCCCGCGCTTTGGCGATGGTGAAGCCGAGATCCTTCATTTCGATTTCACTGATTTCACTTTCACATAGCCGTCGTGCGTGTGGGGCGCCTGCCCGACCAGGAGACGCGCCAGCTCCGCGTCCATCGGCCACGTGGCATGATGCTCATCGGCGCGCGCCTGGTTCTCCAAGCCCGTGACCTGGTACAGCGGCTCGACGCCGGAAGCATCGACGGATTCCAACTGCTCGACGTAGCCGAGAATGGATGTAAGATCCTTCTTCATCCGCGCCCGCAACGCGTCATCGAGTTCGATGCGCGCGAGCTTGGCGATGTGGTCTACCTCTGTATCGGTAAGCATATCTCCACGAAAATTAGCATAAAAAAATGGAGGCGGCGAGTGGGAATTTCAGCCCACTGAATACAGGGTTTGCAGGCCCTGCGCGTTTTTCTTCGCCACGCCGCCGGCACTCATTGTAGCATCCTGAGGAATTGTTCCTCGTCCAGGGTCTTCGTGCCGTACTTTTTGATGCCTTCCATCTTGTTCTCACCCGGATTCGCACCGACCACGACATAGTCGGTGTCTTTGGATACCGAACCCGCAGCTTTGCCGCCCAGCTCGCGGATCTTCTCTTCGGCTTCTTCGCGCGAGAGCTTTTCCAGTGTGCCGGTCACTACGATGGTCATCCCGGACAGCTTACCTTTTACGGGCGCCTTCTCGGCGGTCACGTGCAGGCCGACCGCAGCGAACTTGCGCAACAACTCACGGTTGTACGGATGCTTGAACCACTCCACGATGCTCTCCGATACGACCGGGCCGATATCCTCCACTTCGCGCAGTTCCTCTTCGGTCGCTTTCGTCAGCTTTTCCAGCGTGCGGAACCGCCGCGCGAGCACTGCGGCGGTCTGGTCCCCCACGTGGGTGATGCCCAGGCCGTAGATGAACCGGTGTAACGGCACCGTGCGTCGGCCATGGATGGCGTCCACGACCTTCTTACTGGACACTTCGGCGAACCCTTCCAGGTTCTCCACATCCTCGGGCTTCAACGCGTACAGATCCGCGGCGTCCTGCACAAGGCCGGCATCCATGAGCGCATCGATGGTCTGGGGACCGAGCCCTTCGATGTTCAACGCCGCCCGTGATGCGAAATGGTAGACCGCTTCGCGCCTCTGCGCGGGACAGTCGCGGTTCGGGCAGTAGGACGCCACGCCGTCCTTCTCAATGGCCGTGTGGCAGACCGGACATTTCGGCGGCATGTGGAACGCTTTTTCCTTGCCCGTACGGAGGTCCGGCAGGACTCGAAGAATGTCGGGGATGACGTCCCCCGCCCGACCCACGATGACGGTGTCGCCGATCTTCACGCCCAGCCGTCCGATCTCGTCCATATTATGGAGTGTTGCGCGGGTGATGGTCGTGCCGCCGATGTGCACGGGTTTGAGATGCGCCACCGGCGTGAGCACTCCCGTGCGGCCGACCTGCACCTGGATGTCCTCCACGACGGTTTCGGCCTGCCGCGGCGCGAACTTGAACGCGATGGCGCCGCGCGGGGCTTTGCCGACGATGCCGGATCCGCGGTAGACGGCATTATCGTTGACCGAGATGACCGTGCCGTCGAACTCGTAGTCCAGCTTGTCGCGCTTGGACTCCCACTCGCGGTAGAACTTCATGACGCCCTCGACGGATCTTTCCACACGGCCGTAGGGGTTGGCGCGGATGCCCCAGTCGCGCGCCGCGGTGAACTCGGCGTCATGCGTTTTGAATCCATCGCCGTACGCGCCGGCCTCGTCTACCACTGACCAGGCATAGAATGACATCTTGCGTCCTGCCGTGACGGCCGGGTCCAGCTGTCGCACCGTACCCGCCGCAAGGTTGCGCGGGTTGGCGTGCGGCTTCTTCCCGGCTTTCTCCAG
Source organism: Minisyncoccota bacterium (assembly GCA_035499235.1). GTDB lineage: Bacteria > Patescibacteriota > Minisyncoccia > 2-02-FULL-40-12 > GWA2-44-9 > JAGOPO01. Next base: position 3,071 of record DATJZE010000019.1, read on the forward strand.
TTCCGCATTGATGCGTTTGAATTCGCTCTTGGCGAGGAACACCTCACCGCGTACGAGAACGACCGGCGGAACGGCGCGGTCCTCGTCACGCAGACGCAGCGGCACCGCTTCCACTGTCCTGATGTTCTGCGTGACGTCTTCGCCCGTCGTACCGTCCCCGCGCGTGGATGCCTGTACCAACAGCCCCTTCTCGTATCGCAGCTCGATGGCCAGCCCGTCCATCTTGATGTCGCAGTAGAACTCTCCGTGGTACGGATGGCCGAGGAAGTTCTCCAGCCGTTCAAGCCAATCCTTGAAATCCTGTTCGGAGAACGCGTCGTTGAGCGATATCATCCGCCCGGGATGCGCGACCTTCGTGAACCCCTTGAGCGGTTTGCCCGCGACGCGCTGGGTCGGCGAGTCCGGCGTGATGAGGTCCGGATGCTGAGTCTCCAAGTCGAACAGCTCCTTTTTCAGCGAGTCCAGCGCGTCTTCGGAAATCGAAAGCTTGTCCAGCACGTGGTATTCGTACCGGTACCGGTCGATGAGCTTCCGGAGCTTGAGGATGCGTTCCTGCGCGGCGGCTTTGTCCATGGCCGTATCGTAGCGGACTACTGGGAGATTTCCAGCGCCCGACTGGTGCCGTGGTATGCGCCCGTCGCCTGGAATCCGAACGAGCCGGAGCCGAGCGTGGAGCAGTCGGCGGTGATGTCGGCGTTGCCCGCAAGGTTGAGGATGGCGTACGTCGCGCCGTTGTCCATCGTCAGCGGCGCATCCGCGTTGATGCGCGCCTGGTACAGGCACGATTCCGACGCGCTGTCGGCCGCGTAGAACGCCACGATGGCATCGCGTGCCGACTCCGCAGCACGGAGCTTACTGATGAACAGCGAATTGAGTGCGAGACTCACCGCCAGCATGACGGTCATCATGAGGATGGCATAGAGCACCATCTGACCGCGTTGTGATGATGTTCGGTTCATTTCAGGTCGGTGGTGAGATCGCGCGAGGTCACCGTGGTCTGGAGCGATACCGTTACGCGTGTGGACGGACTCCCTCCGAGCGACTGGATGGTCACCGGCATCGTCACGCGCGTCTGGTGGCCGTCATGGCCGGAACCCGACACACAGAACGCAAACGAGGCAACGTCGACGTCGCTGGAGGTGATGGCTTGGTCGTTGCGGTACAGGATACCGACGCCGGAACTGCGGTCGTAGCGATACGTGACGGCGCCGTTGACCGGATGTTGGATGGTCAGGGTCGCGGTCGCGACCGGATCCACCGGATTGCAGTCCGTGTCGCCGGACGTCACGGTGCTGACCCGGACCTCGCGCGCGATGGACTCAAGGGCGAACTGCGCGTTCTCTTCGATCTTCTGGACGCCCGTCGCACGACGTTGGATGTTGATCGCCGTCACGAACAGGCCGCCGATCGACGCGACCACGTACGTGAAGACCGCCGCCGCGACCAGCAGTTCGATGAGCGAGAAGCCCCGTTGTGCGTCCGTCTTCATTTCAGCCAGTCAAACAGGTGGTCCTCCACGTCGAAATGCTTGGCACCGGTGCGCTCGGTCCACGTCACCGATACGACGACTTTGAGCTCGTGCGGCGATACGGGCGTGATGGTGACCATGCGGTGGTAGATGGTCGCAGTTCCGGAATCATAGTTGAACAGTCCCGTCTGGTCGCGTTTGAGTGCCGGGTTGTCGGTCAGCGGGATGAGCGACGGAGAATCGTACTGCACGAGACACCCGGATGCGCACCCGCCCAAACTCGCGCCGAACGCGGAACCGGCGAACCAATCGTCGTCGCGGATCGCGCGGACGACCTCGACGCCCTCTTGCGCCAGGTGCGTGGCGACCAGCGAGTTCTGCACGCTGTCGGCCAGCGCGATCGAGTTGGACGCCTGGATGAATGCGGGGATCAATCCCACACCCAACAGCGTCAGCGCCACGAGCGCCTCGATGAGCGTGAATCCGCGCTGTCGCCTATTGCAGTTCGATGAGTCCTGATGTCGAGACATGGATGCTCCGGCAGTCCGTCCCCGGACAAGCCGCTCCTTTGACATGAACGTTGATGGTCACCGCCGTGCCGGGGGCGCTGGAGCCTCCGATGTAGGTGGTGGGATCCGGCGGCTCGAAGAAGATGTCCGGCACGGGTTGGATGATCTCCAGCGTCGGATCCGGCAAGAGCGCCGAACTGACCGCCGAGATCCCCTGCCCCGCGTAGGTTCTGCCTGCCGAACAGTCCACGCCGGGCTGTGACGCGTCCGGTCCGGCGAAGATGGTATATCCGCCCGCATCGAAGTGCACGCCGTAGCCGCAGCGGAACGTGCCGCGCACGAGCGAGCCGGACAACGCGTCGGCCTGCGCCTCGCGGATCGCATCGGTCATCATTGCCGCGACCTGGTTCATGTCCAGTCGCGAACGGGAAAAACTCGCGATGAGAAATCCGGTCAGCATCACCGTGATGGCCGCGACGACGAGGACTTCGATGAGGGTGAACCCTTTCATCGCAGGACGGGCGTGAACAACCCGGAGAGATAGAAGACCGGAGCGGGCCAGAGGACGGTGATGACGGCGACCGCGCTCCAGAACGAACCGAACGGCAGTGCGGTCTTCAGCGTCGCGCGGTGCGCCGCCATGAGCCCGACACCGAACAGCGCACCGGCCCAGATGGCGACCAACGTGACGCCGACGGCGCCCGGATACCCGAACAGGAGTCCGATGAGGAACGCGAACTTCACATCACCCAACCCGAGCCATCCGCCGTGCGAGACGAGCCACAACAGTCCGAGCAGCGCGGCGATCCCCGCACCCGTCGCCAGACCGTTCGCCACGAGGTCCGGCCGGAGCCAGAGGAGGCGGATGACAACGATGCCGATGAGCGGGAACACGACCGCATCGGGCAACAGATGCCAGCGGAGATCGAAGAAGAACAGCGCGACGAGACCGAACAGGATGAGGATGTCCGACAGCGCCCAGAACGTCGACAGTCCGTACTGCCAGGCATAGATGCCCAGCGTTCCCGCCATGGCGAGCTCCATGAGCGGATATTTCACCGAGATGGGGACATCGCAGTAGCGACAGCGGCCGCGCAACATGAGCCAGCTTGCCAGCGGGATGAGGTCATACCATGCAAGCACGTGCCGACATTCGGGGCACTCGGAACGTCCGGCGATGATTCCCTTCTTGGTTTCCCAGCGGCCCACCAGAACGCTCATGAAGCTCCCGAGGATGAGTCCGAGGACGACGGCGATGACGATGGCCATACCCCGCAAGTATAACAGAAGGCCCGCGTCAGCGGGCCTTCTGGACGGATATCGGCTCTACTCGACCCCTTGGTCGTAGATGCAGGCGGGAGTGTTCGGTGCCGCGGTGCATCCTGCCGTCGTAACGGCGCTCGCGTCCACCGCTTTCCCGGACCAGCCGGTGCTATTGATATGTGACGAGCCGTTCAGCGCCGCCGCTGACTGCTCGAGCGTCGCCCAGATCTGATACGAAGTCGGGTTCGTGTCGGGACTCCACGCATAGTTGTACGGGTCCCCGGTCAGCGGGTCCGTGGGAACGCGGGTGATGTACTTAGGCGCGAGGTCGCTCAGGTCCGTTGACGCCGGGTAGTGACCGCCGTTGTCCTCGAAGTATTGCTCCACCGCCGTGCGGATCTGGTTGACGTCCGTGATGCGCTTGGTGTCGCGCGCACGCGCGCGGGCCGTGCCCAACTGCAACAGTACGAGGGTCGCCAGAACGCCGATGATGGCGATGACGACCAAGAGTTCCACGAGCGTGAAACCCTTGCTCATCCGAAGTTTTGGTACGTTCATTGAAAGAGAAATTGGATACGCCTGGATTATACCACGCCGCTCGACGTCAACAACGGCTACCACGCCGTATTAGCCGTTGACGGAGAGTTGATCCAGGACGGCCTGGATGCGCTGCACGGTTTCGTCGTCATACCGCTGGAATGCGTCTTCCCGGGCGGCTTCGAACGTATCTCGCGCGAAGTCTGTGAGCCCGGCCCCGAACTGCAGAGTGCCCATTTTGATCGCCAGATCGGTGCGGCTCTTCCCTGTCGGGTCCTGGTCGGCGATCCATTCCTGTATGGCGTACCAATCTTTCACGAGTTCGAGGTCGCCCCGCTTCATCGCCTCGACCAACCGCTCATCGGTGAGTAGCTTCTCCTTCTTTTCCGGCGTTGTCGGTGGTCCTTCCATGCTCATATGCGTTGAAACCTACGACACGTTCACCAGCGAGTAGACAAGGCGCCTCTACTCCAACTCTTCCGGATTCACACCCACTAGATCATGGAATTCTTGCTCAAGATGCTCTGTGTGCGTCATGCCGTACACCATGAACAACGACCTCCCCTCACCCCATAGGCGCTTGACCGCCGCGAACACGGCCGAGTCCCGGATCTTCACCATTTCTGCGAGTACGGCATCGGAGAATGGATCTCCGACCTGATGCCGTGTAAACCATTCCCTTGTCAGTCGGAGGCCGGATGCTTTCTGCATTTCGGGTCGTGCCCAATATGCCAACTGGCGATCTAGTGCTTCGAGGGCGATATCGGATGCTGCTTGGGGTCCGAGCGCGACGCGGATCATCGTGTATGCCACATCCTCTGGAGGAAATTTCTCACAAAGCCGTGAAATGACGTCCGCGTACGGCGGCTCGGGACATGTGACCGTCAAACCGAGTTTGTGGGCGTACCAGTGTACCGCCCCGGCCTCAGCAACACGGGTAATACTTTCTTCAAGCGTGGTCCCGTGTGCAACGGAACAATCGTTTTCAGATATCACGACACCATCGGGGTGCCGTTGTGCGAAAGCATCCAAGAGTTCATGAATGCGCCGAATAAGTGGATTGGAAGGGTCCCACGTATGCTTCGCGCCGATGACGTAGAAATCACGACTATCGGGTGTGAATCGTAGAATGCGGAATGCTTTGGACATGTGCCAATGATAATGAAAAAGGGGGTACCCGGAAAGCGACCGGATACCCCCTGCGCAGACGGCTACGACACCGGGTAGCACGGACAGACGCTTTCGCAACAGCAGTCGTGTCCGCCGGGATCCAGACTGCCTGGACCCCGCATCCGGTCACGCCGCTCGCTCTCCGATGGGATGTACGAACCCAGGATCGCGAGTCGACTGGCCGGAGCTCCCGGCGCGGCGCGCTCGAGCCGATAATTCGGCATGCCGTTACACCTCCTATCAGTTCCTGGTCGGAACGTGGCTATTATACCCTACACGACTAATCTGTCAATAGGAAGGAGCGGCCCGGCATGAGCCGGGCCGATGGCACTGAATCAAGAGAGGCCCCGGGGAGCGGTCACCCTCTGGGCAAGTTGCTGGACGAACAGCTGTTGATTGGTCGTGCAGCGGGGGTTCACAGAGGCATCGAACAGGTTAGACGCCCGGGCGGCGTGCGCGGGACAATCGCCGGCACAACTGTACTTCGCGATGCAGTCGGTACAATGAGGAAGACGCTGTACTGTCCGTGAGCGCAGGTGCTGTCGCCGCGATTCGTCGATCGTGAATGAATCACGAACGACATCGTACTTGCCTAGGAAGAAGATCTTCGCGAGCGGATCCGATGAATGGCTGACCTCGAAACATGAGGTCACATCCCCGAACGGGCTGATGACGAAGTTGTCTCCGCAAGCGCCGCAGAAACGATTCTTCGGGAACCCGAACTGCGTACCCGAATAGGTGAATTCTTCTCCCCCTCGGGCCGCACAGAGATCCAGGAATGCCTGTGCGAAATCGGCGTATTCGGGAGCACCCGTCTTTGTCGTAAGGCACCGTCCGCACTCGAACAACGGCTCGAGATGGATACGTGCGGTTGGCGCGATGTTCCGGAAGTATCCAACAAGCTCGGGCAGACGGTTCACAGATGCTCTTGTCACCGTCGAGCGAATACCGAATCGGTAGTTCCGCTCCGTCAGGAAACGGGCAGTCCGCTCCACGAGAGTTGAGGATCCACTGCCGTTGGCCAGAGGTCGTTGTGCGTCTTGGATGTCCGGCGGTCCATCCCACGAGAGGTTGATCGAATCGAGGTTCTCGCAGAGCCAGCCGAGCTGCTCCTCGTTCAGGACGCCGTTCGTGGCAGATGATGTCGTAAGTTTCAGTCCGTGCTGGGATGCGGCACTCTTTGCCGTCTTCACCGCATGGCGCATCAGCAGCCAGCCGGGGCCGAAGAACGGTTCGCCGCCTCCATGGAATCCGAGCGAGATCGATCCGGTACCACGCTTGATCGCGTTGTCAACGATCGTGCGTATCGCAGCATCAGCCACATGCCGCGACATAGCCTGGGTTCGGACACCTGCGTTCGAGTAGCAGTATACGCACCGAAGATTGCAGTCGAAGGTCGGAAAGAGCGTGACGGCCGTCGGAGCGAAAGCCTCGTGATGAGCGCTTTGTTGGTTGACCTCGTCGACTTGCGAATTTTCGGGTACGAGGACACCGGCTCGTATGAGTGTTTCACGGACCGGGCCCGGTTCTAGATCGCCCGTTTCGTTCAAGCGCTGGAGAGAGGCGATCACCGAGGCGGTCACCTTCACGACAGCACCACGGAAGGGCTCGTAGAGGATGAAGTCCTCGCCGTGCGGCACGACGAACAGTTCTCGAGCAACGCGAAACGACATGGGATCACCTCATAATAGAGTTGGTAAACGACTAATGTTACTATACTGCAAAAATACCCGTCAGTCAACGGCTCACCGAATGAGCCGTTCAGCTACGAGACGTTCACCAGGGAGTAGAGCGGCAAGAGGATGCTGGAGACCAGGATGGCGACGCCCAGACCGAGGATGGTCACCAGGACCGGTTCGATGAGCGACGCGATGGAATCAATGCGGTTCTCGGATTCCGTCCGGTAGAACTTGGACACGTGCTCGAGCATAGTGTCCATCTTGCCCGTGCGCTCACCGATGGCGATCATGGAGCTCATCAGCGACGGAACGTCCGCACGGTACTGCCGGAGCACTTCGGAAATCGAGCCGCCGCCGCGGACGGCCTCCTCGGCGTGCAGGAGGATGTCACGGTACACGCCGTTGTCCACGACGTCCGAGGTGACCCGCAGAGCATCCAGGATTGCGATGTCGGATCGGACCAGCGTGGACAGGTTCTCGGCGATACGGGCAAGGTAGAGCGACTTGAAGATGGGGCCGAACAACGGCATCCGGATCTTGGTGCGGTCCCACCAGGCGCTTCCCTCCGGCGTACGCAACCACTGCCACAGCCCGACCGCGACGACGATGATGAATCCGAGCACGAGCAGGATGTAGCTGTTCGTGAAATCGGTGACGGAAATGAGGATGCGCGTCGTGATGGGAAGATCGGTGACACCCGATTCCTTGAAGATGGTGAGCAGCTGCGGCAGCACGTAGACCATCATGATGAGCGCGACCGCCACCATCGCGACGACGACGAACGCCGGGTATGCCAACGCGTTGCGGACCTTGGAGTTGATGGACTGCGAGCGCTCCAGATAGTCGGCAAGGTACACGAGCGATTGCGACAGCCGTCCGGAAACCTCGCCCGACCGGACGATCTTCACGAAGAACGTGGAGAACAATTTCGGGTGGGCGCCGAACGCAGAGGACAACGATGTGCCCCCTTCGAGTTTGTCGGTGACGTCCGCGATGACGCGCGAGAACGCCGGATTGTCGGTCTGCATCGCCATCGTGCGCATGGCCTCGGCGAGCGGCACGTCGGCTTCGATGAGCGTGGACAGCTGGCGCGTGAACGCGACCACATCCCTGGTCTTGGGCCGGTTGAAGAACGCCATGAGGTCGCCCCCCGCCAGGATGCCCTTCTCGGTCTTCTCGAGCTGCAGGACGACATAGTTGCGCGCGTGCAGCGCGTCGATCGCGGCATTCTCGTCGTTGGCATCGACGAGTCCTTCGATGGTCTGGTTGTCCGGCGTCCGCGCCTGGTATTTAAATTGCATTTTGTTCTTCGGTGCTCGCCTGCGCGACCTCCAGGAGCTCTTCGAGCGAGCAGATGCCGTCCAGCACCTTCAGGACGCCGTCCTGGAACATCGTCACCATCCCCTGCCGTGCCGCCTCCGCCCGCAACGCCGATTCCGAGAGCGTGCCCAGGACGATAGTCTCCAACTGGTCCGACATCTCGAGCATCTCGAAGATGGCGATACGGCCTTTGTACGCTTTGCCGCCGCATTCTTTGCACGGGTTCTCGAGGTTCGGATGGTAGATCTCGTAGGCACCGGCTTTGCGGAACGGCGCGGCGTACTGTTCCGGCATCGTTTTGAGCGCCTCCTCGATGATGTGCTGTTCGGCTTCGTTCGCCGGTGCCTTGATGCGGCAGGTCTCGCAGAGACGCCGTAAGAGCCGCTGCGCCACGGCGAGGTTGAGCGTCGGCGGCAGAAGATATTTCTCCACACCCATATCGATGAGCCGCGGCACGACGCCCAGTGCGTCGTTGGTGTGCAGGGTGGACAGCACGATGTGCCCGGTGAGGGCCGCCTGCACGGCCAACCCCGCCGTCTCGCGGTCGCGGATCTCGCCGACCATGATGATGTCGGGGTCCTGGCGCAGGATGGCCCGCAGACCGTTGGCGAACGTGTAGCCGATCTCCTCGTGCGTCTGCGATTGGTTGACGCCGTCGATGTAGTACTCGATAGGGTCCTCCAGGGTGACGATGTTCACGTCCTCGGTGTTCAGCTCCTTCAGGGCTCCGGCGATGGTCGTCGACTTGCCTGAACCGGTGGGACCGGTGATGAGGATGATGCCGAACGGCTTGTCCATCGCCGCCTCGAGACGCTCGGACGATTGTCCGCGGATGCCCAGCGTCTCCAGACTGATGCGCGACGAGAGCGGGTCCAGGATGCGCATGACGACCTTCTCGCCGTACTTGGTCGGGAACGTGCTGACGCGGAAGTCGTATTTCAGTTTCTGCTGGAAGATGGAGAATCGTCCGTCCTGCGGCACGCGGGTCTCGTCGATCTTCAGGGCCGACAGGATCTTGATGCGCGTGACGACGGACTGGTGCAGGTTCTTGGGCAGGTCCAAGACGCTCTGGAGTTCGCCGTCGATGCGGAACCGCGCGCGGGTCCGCTCATCGAACGGCTCGATATGGATGTCCGACGCGCGCATGTCGATGGCGTGCGCCAGCATCGCCGACACCACCTTCGTGACCGGGCTCTCGGCGGTGATCTCCTCCAGCTTCAGCTCCGGTTCCGTCTCCCCCGCCGCCTTGCCCGCCTCCTCGGCGATGGACTCCAGCGCTTTGCCGACTTCGCCGGTCAGCGATTTGAATTTCTTGAGCGCGGACGAGAAATCGGCGTACGAGACGACGTACTTGTCGAGTTTCAACCCTTTGTCGGACGCAATGAACTTGAGCGCCTCCAACGCATTGATGTCTTCGGGATCGATGATGCCGACCTTGAGTACGCCGTCGCCGGAGGCGAACGGTACGACGCGGTAGAAGCCCGCGACATCCTCGGATATCTCCTGGAACGCCTTCGGGTCGGGTTCGGTCTTGGAGAAATCCACCGCGGGTATCCGGTACAGCTCGCTCTTGAACGCGCGCAGATCCGCGTCCGTCATCAGCCCCCGTTCCACGACAAGCGCGCCGAAGTCCTTGTCCTCCTTCGCGGCATCGGCCGCGACGGCGTCCGCGTCCGTCTTCGGGAGACGGCCCGCGCGGACGAGCTCGGCGATGAGGGTCTGCGGCAGCGGTACGGGCATGGGGATTACCTGAACGGGTCGTCTTTGCCCCCGCCCTGCGGCTGGACCGGCAGCTCACCGAACACCTGGAGCTGCTGGAACTGGCTGCTGGTCAGGAGCGAGTAGTCTATCTTCAGATTCGCCAGGCCCTGGAGCGTCGTCAGCTGGTCACGCGCCGGCACGACGGGCACCGATGCGGTCGGATCAGTTTGGCTGGTGTACAAGAACCCCAGCACGAATCCCAGGAGGATGATGAGGTAGAGCAGGACGGGACTTTGTTTGAACGAGGTGGCCATGGTTATTTCAGGAAATATGCATCCGCCAGTATCGTGAAGTTGAGCTGTCCCGGATTGCGGGTATCCACGCTGGCCTGGATGCTGTCCACGTTCAGGACGCGCACGTACTGTTCCACCGCACCGAGGAATTGCCGCAGTGACCCGTACGTTCCGTTCAGCTGCAGCGAGAGCTTCAGCGTCTGATACTGCGCGGCGGACTTCGACTGGTCGACGGCCACGTCGGCCTCCGTCAGTTGGGCGCCGGCGGTGGTCGCCATGTCCTGGAGCGCCGAGACGAGTTCTGCCGTATCCTTCTTCACCGGCACGAGTTCAGCGAACTTGATTCCGTCCGCGGCACTGATTTTGGATTGGTAGTCGGCATACGCGGAGGAGACGGTCGCGAGGATGGTCGTCCGCTGTGACAGGAGGTCGGTGCGCTCCGCGACCGCATCGCGCAACGCGCTGACGTACTGCCACTCGCCGATCACGCCCGGCCACATGAAGAACAGTGCGATGGCGATGACGAACGCGCCGAAGATACGTTTGCCGCTGGTCATGGTTGATGCAGGATTGTCTTCGTATCGATGGTCAGTGTGCCGTTGAATTGGACGCCGCCCTGGGGGACCGCCTTGACCGAGCTCAGGGCGACGTCCAGCACGCCGGTCCCCGCCGCGAACGCCGCAAGCTGGTGCGCCACAGCGGCGTACGAATCGGCATTTGCGGAAAACTCGATGGTCCCCTTCGTGGCCGATGCGTTCAGGTCGGTCAACGTCACCGAGGACTGCATCATGCGCTCCATGGCGGCGAGCGCCTGCGTCCAATACACCTTCGAGGCGAGCAGCGATTTCATGATGCGCGTCTGCTGCTGCGCGTTCAGGAGCGTCTGCTCCTGGGTCTTGTCGCGGGACGCTTCGTTCTGGTCAAGCTGTCCGTCCAGCGTCGCGATCTGCCCGGTCAGGTTCCCCGCATACTGCGACAGGACGGCATATCCCACGATGACGATCAGGCCGAGCACGACGCCGGTCCAGAAGAAGCGGTTTCCGCTCGTGTAGGACGCCAGCGTCGGACGGCGCTGGGTTTCGGGCAAGAGTTGTACCCCTCCTTGGTACGGCATGCAGTATCTCTAGTGTATCACGTCGGCCGCATGGCCGCTCCGATGGCGATGGAAAACGTGTTGGACAGCGTCTGGACGAGCGGTGCGAGCTCGGTCGGGTACACCAGCCGCGCGAAGACGTTGCCGACCAGGATGTCGCGGTCGACTTTCAGCTTCAGGTACCCGGTCAGGCCCGGCATGTTCGCCAGTCCTCCGACCACGACGACGCGGCTGATGCGCTGGTTGCGTGAGCGTTCGTACGATTCGATGGTCTTGCGCGTCTCGAACACCATCATGTCCACCAACGGCAACATCGCGGCGCGGGCCCGGTTCTCGGGACTGTCGATGAGCCCGTAGCGGTGTTTGAGCGCCTCGGCCTGTTCCGGCGGCATCTGGAGCGCCGTCGCCACGGCCTTGGTCATCTCGTACCCGCCGATCTCGTAGTTGTGCGAGAGCCGTTCGTAGCCGCGTGAGACGATGACGATGGACGTGGAACGCCCGCCGATGTTCAGGATGGCCGTCGGTGACAGGTCGTTGCCCAGGATCGCGCGCACGAGCGACGAGTTCTCCAGCTCCAGCGCGACGAGGTTCAGACCGGCGGCCTTCATGATGCGCTGGTAGCGGGCCGTCTCATCCTTGGGGACCGCCGCAAGGAACACTTCCACGTTCGTACCGGCCGCCGGAGCCGTCGGTAATGCGCCCCCCTCGGTGCCGGCCACGCCGACGATGGACCAGTCCAGCACGACCTGGTCCAGCGGCACCGGGATGTACTTGCGCGCCTCCAGGGGGACCGTTTTGGCGAGGTCCTCCTCGGTCGTGTAGGGAAGGGTGATGACCGTGGCGAACGTCGCGGACGATGAGACGGATGCGATGGCGTCGCGCGCCTTCATGCCCGCAGTACGGACGATCTCGGTGATGGCACGCGCGATCTGGTCATCCGGCAGGTCCATCACCGTGCGCGCGGTGTCCGCCGCGCCGTCGGCGCTGTGCAATTCGTAGAGACCGTAGTTGTTCAGCTTCCAGCGTCCGCCCTCGGACGCCAGCTCGGCGATCTTCACGCTGGACGTGCCGATATCCACGCCCAACTTCGCCCCCGATGATTTGAAGAGGTTGAACGGCATTCCGTTCTCTAGTATACCACGCGCAATCATGCCCAACGCGCTCGTGAACTGGATATCCGACCTTTTCTGGCCCCGGCGCTGCATCCGGTGCGGTGCGCCCGGCGTGGAGCTGTGTGCGGGATGCCGCGGTTCACTGGTCCGGAACCCTGCCGCCAGATGTGTCGGTGGCTTCACGGTCATCTCCGCCGGAACGATGTCCGATGCCGCGTTGTCGCGGGCGATATGGAACTGCAAATACCGCAACTTGCCGCATCTGGCCGAACCGTTGGCGGCCTGGCTGGCCGACACGGTCAGCGCATCGCCAGAACTCCGGCGGCATATCCACAACGATTCTCTGCTCGTTCCTGTGCCGCTGCACCCGCACCGCATGGCCGAACGCGGCTATAACCAGGCGGAACTGTTGGCGGCGGCGCTGTCGCGCATCATGATGCTTCCGATGGAAGCGGGCGCGATGGAGCGCGTGCACAATACCGCCAGCCAGGTCCAGCGCGCGACGCGTGGCGAGCGGCTGGCGAACATGCGCGGCGCGTTCACCGCGAACGCCGGGCTCGTCACTGGCCGAAACATCATTGTGGTGGACGATGTGTCCACGACCGGCGCGACACTGACCGCCTGCGCGGCAGCATTGCGTGCCGCAGGCGCCCGCTCGGTCACCGGCCTCGTCATCGCGCGAGGTTGAGCATGAGGTTGAGCATGAAGCGAAATCGTGGTAGAATGTGCGCGTTCGCACGGAGACGTGGCTGAGCGGTCTAAAGCGGCACGGTGCTAACGTGTTGACGGGCTTACCCCCGTCCGAAGGTTCGAATCCTTCCGTCTCCGCCAGATAGTCATCTTTGAACAATATCGTTATAAGAATTTAGCATAAAAACATGATTAAAGTTAAAACTAAATTAGGTGTTTCAAATAAAAAAGGTATTGGGTTATTTGCAGATGAGCTGATCCCTAAAGGATCCATTGTTGGCATAAATACAGATCAACTGAGTATTATCCGCTATTCCGAAAAGGAATGGGAGAATTTAAAAAATAATTTAACCGAAGAAAGCTTTAGACATATCAAAAAATATGCCTACAAAAATAAAGAGGACAATTTATATTGGCTCAATTTAGATAACACAAGATTTATCAATCATT
>DATJZE010000020.1:0-3381 GCA_035499235.1 Minisyncoccota bacterium
GTCGTCTTCTCCCATCACCGACCGGGGCGGCGCGTGTACCGGACGTTGCGCATTCCCGAATCGGTCGCGCTGCGCGTCCACCGGCGGATGTCGGCGCTGGACGGCGAGCACGGCGAACGTCGCCGCCCGTGACTGGTGATCACGCGCTGCTTCGCAGCGGAAGTAGATATGTCGCGGTAGGGATGCGGATTGCTCCGCACCCCCCGCACAGATCCGTACGTGCGGATTTCCCGCATACGGCTCCTGCCTCAGGTCGTGACGCGCAAGCGGCGGTCTGGATAGGGATGGCAGATGCGAGCCGGAGGCAACCAGTGGTTGATGAGTCGTTTCATTCGTTCCCACGGGACGCGTCCTCTCTGGCTCCGGCTTGCAAGCACACGGTGCCAGAGCTTGCCCACGGTGAAACGAAAGTGCGCGAGGGCATACCGGTTCCTCGGCACGCCGAAGTAACGGAGATGCCCACCCACCACGGTCTTCAACCACGCCCCGACTTCCGGGACAGGGTCATGCCGGCGTTGCCGCAATTCGGTTTTCACCGCCTGCAGCTTCGCTTGCATGCGCGTACGGTTGGTCTGCCGCAGCACCGTGAACCGTCCCGTTCTCGTGGTCCCGCACATGTGCGTGAACCCCAGAAAAGTGAAGGTGTCCGGTTTGCCCAGACCGTGACGCCGCCGGTGGTTCGCCGCGTCGCGGCCAAACTCCAGCAGGCGCGTCTTGTCCGGGTGCAGGTCGAGCGAGAACTTCCGAAAACGTTCGGTGAGTTCCTCTCGGAACCGCTCGGCATCCGCCTTGACCTGAAAGCCCAGCACGATGTCATCGGCATACCGCACGACGATGACATCGCCGTGTGCGCGCTTTTGACGCCACGCGTGGACCCACAGGTCGAAGGCGTAATGGAGATAGACGTTCGCCAGGAGCGGCGATGCACTGCCGCCTTGCGGCGTCCCTTCCTCCATCCGCACGTGTTTCCCCTCCTCCAGCACGCCGGCGTTCAACCATTTCTGGATGAGCCGCACGACGCGCCGGTCCGCAATCCGGTGCTCGAGGAACTTCACGAGCCATTCGTGCGAGATGCAATCGAAGTAGCTGCGGATGTCCACATCGAGCACCCAGTTCACGCGTCTTGCTCGCAGTCCGACGAAGAGCGCATCCAACGCACGATGCGGATGGCGCCCCGGGCGGAATCCGTACGAGAAGCCGAGAAAGTCGGTTTCGTAGATGGCGTTCAACACCTCGACCGTGGCGCGTTGGACCAGCTTGTCCTCCAGCGCCGTCACACCGAGCGGCCGTTGCCGCCCATCAGCCTTGGGGATGTACACCCGACGAACCGGCTTGGCTCGATACGCTCCATGCTTCAGCCGCACGGCCAAGTCCTGGAGATGGCCTTCCAGGTCCTCGCCATACTGCCGCCACGTCTCCCCGTCCACCCCCGGCGCCGCTTCCCGCTTGAGACGGTGGTAGGCGGAGCGGAGCGTGTCCAGGTTGTAGATGTGGTGCAAGAGCGCCGTGAACCGCTGCTTCTTCTCCTTCCGTGCTGCTTGCCGTACCCGCGCCAGCGCGCTGGGCGCGTCGACCCGGCTCAGAGTCCGGGACGCGTCGTGCTGGTTCGGGTTTCCCTTGGCCAGACCCCTTCCCTCCATCTCCTCCGCCACCGGTGGTCTGGTCTTGTTCGGAGACTTCCTCGGTACTATGGGGCTGTCCGACTTCCCGCGTTCGTTCGTCATTGGATTGCGTCCGTAGACTTCCCACTGCGTCCCGAGTCGATTGCCCTCGGGCGAACACGGGACCTCCCAAGTTCCGCGCAAGATGTGTCCCGACGTGCCAGGGTCGTAGACCGCGCAAGACTCCGGGCCCGCTCGCGCTGGCGCGAGTCCGGATGTGGCCTTCCGCATCGTGTCAATGCGTCGGCGTCTTGGAGTTGGGGGTATTTCGCGGCTGATTCCCCTTGGCCCGTCGTTCCTCCTGTCAACGCTTCGTCCATGGCCTTGCGACCATGCCCGCATGACTCGGAGCCGGCGTGGCTCGCTGTACCTTCGCCGTACGACTCTTTCATTCGCGACATCTTGCCGGACGATGCTTACGCATCGGCTTGGCGCTTCGACACGTCACCCCCCGCGGGGCACTGCGGCGAGACGGCCGCTGCGTACCCGTCAACCGCGTGTCGGACCAGCACTTATCGGCGACGGCCATCGCCGTGGTCTCCGCCCAGAGACGCCCGGTCTCCGCGCGTCAACGTGCGGCGGATCAGCGACTTCGCGCGGGCCACGGTGGGGACACGCTGAGCGAAGGACGGATCCGATCCATGCCCGAGCACCTGACCAAGAACATTTCCACGAAAGTGACGGCCCAGGAGTACGACCGTCTCGCGCGACTGGCGCAGGGGCAGACGCTCAGCGCGTGGGTGCGGGGGGTTCTGCTCGCCACCACGATCCCGAGACCGATCGACCAGGTGCTGCTGGCGGAGCTCTTGGCGCTCCGCACGATTCTGCTCAACCTCCAGTTTGCCGTCGCGAGTGGCGAACCGCCGACCCTCGAGGCCATGAAACGCTTGATCGAGCGCGCCGATGACGAGAAACACCGACGCGCGTACGAGCAGCTCACGGCGCCGGTGTGGAGGCCCTGATGCGCCAGACCTGGGGACGCCTCGAGACCGCCGGGCGGTGGCCGCATCCGCGACCCGTGTGGACGATGGCCGCACTCATCGCGGCGCTGCTGACCGCCGGCGCCGTCCAGACGTACACCTGCCTCCGCAGCTGGACCTCCCTCCAGCGGTGGTACCTCTCGGCGTACCTCCGGAGCGGGCTCGTCGCGGGTCTCGGGTTCACGGGCGCGGGCCAGTACCGGCTCCTCCACGTCGTCGATCGCACTGGCAGTCGACTGGCCCTGGACGACGAAATCACGCCGGCGCCGAGCCGCGCCGGCATGCCCTTCCAACTCACCGACGCGGCGGTCCTCGCGGGCGATCGCGCGCTCGTCTGGCAGGACGAGCGGTACCGGCATCCGGCCCTTCATGCGTTCTTGCACCACTGGATCTATCGCGATCAGCCCCTCACCGACTTGGTCCAGGCCGCCATCTGGAGTGGGGTGGCCGTGTTCGCCGTGGGTGCCGCGATCGCCATCCCTCTGGACGTGGTCAGAGCGCGTGCACGGCGCCATGGCCGCCGACTCAAGGGCCCTGAGCTCGTGTCCGTCGATGGGTTCAATCGTCGATTTCGCGCTGACGGCGTCGGGTTCCAGCAAACGCGCACCCGTGGACGCGCCCGGTGGCTTCGCGTCCCACGCGGGATCGAATCGAGTCATCTCCTCATCATGGGCGACTCGGGGACGGGCAAGTCTGCCCTCATTCGCCAGCTCCTCATCCAGCTCGAGACCCGCGGCGAA
>DATJZE010000021.1:0-6285 GCA_035499235.1 Minisyncoccota bacterium
ACGCCGGCCAGCGAGAACCCCGCGACCACGATCGAGGCGGCTATGCTCGTGGGGACGACGGATGCGGCGAGCACGAGCGGCAGACCGATATCGCCGGACCCGAGCAGCATCACTTCGCGCCGTTTGAGCGCGTCCATGTTGCGCATGAAGAACCCGGTCGGCCGTGCCGGCACGAGGAACCCGAAGATGGCGCCCGAGCTGAGCATGGTGCCGGCCAGCGCGACCATGTGGCGCGTGCGGTACACCGAGATGATGTCGTAGAGCGACATCAGCGCGAGCAACACGGCGGCGATGAGCGGCGTCAACGAAAGCCCGAGGAGACACGAGATGCCGGCGATGCCGATCGCGATCGCAAGGTCATGCGTCAGGACCCGGCCGGTGAGCCAGACCACGAATACGAACATGAGCGCGATGACGACGCTCACCCACGGGGCGAACCACGGGGCGAAGACGAACTGCGCGCCGACGAGCAATGCGGCCAGCAGGAACACCGCCAGCGACGCTTGCGCGAACCGACGGAACCGCAGCAAAAGCGAGGTGAAGAGCACGAAGACCGCCACGAAGACGAGCGCATTGGACCACGTGAGTTCCAGCGGAGCCAGTGAGCCGATATCGGGCGAAAGCACGTGACGCCACGCGGTCAGGATGCCCACGGTCAACGTCAGCGCGTACAGCGCGAACGTGTTGGCGAACAATGCCTTGGGTACTCGCATCAGCGGACGATGATGGTCCCGATCTCGCTGTCCCTACCAGATGTATGATACCCGAACGTGCCGATGTTGGCGAACGTATATGAGAACATGCTGCCCGGCTGGATTGGCCCGACGCTGTCGAATTCGGGTATCGACTGGCCCGGACCGGTGTCCGCGATGACCCGGACCGCGACCGAGCCGTCGTTGCGGAACCGGACCGTATCCCCGGCATGGATGCGGAGGTTCGTGGGACTGTAGACCCCGAACCGGTACGACACCACGTACACGCGCGGTTCATGGGTCGCGGTGTCGCTCGGCATCGGTGCGGGTGCGCTCTGCGGTCCGGGACCGAGCACGATGATGGCGACGATCATCAGGAACAGGACCGCGATGATGAGCGGCCACAGGTGCGGCCGTCCGGCGCGGGGCGGCTCTGCGGAGCGGGATGCGGCGAGTATGGCGAAGGGTTCAGGCATGGGATCGGCGGGATGATTCTAATGCATTCCCGTGCGATGGAAAAGGAACGGCGCGTCTCATCCGGAGACGCGCCTGAGCAGGTGGGCGAGGTCGATGACCGACCTGAGATCCCGGTCATGGTCGTGGTACTCGGCCGAAATGCGGCACACCTGGATACGCGTCGGATGCTTCCCGTCCGTGTACTGCACCCAGTCGGGGCCCCACGTGAGCGGCAGGCGTTGCATGTTCTTGTCGGTCTTGTGCTGAGCGCGCGCATCGGTGAGGAAGCGCTCGTCATGCGTCACGATGATGAACCGCTTCCGCCCGTGATGGTCATGCCACCGCCGGTGGATGATATGCAGGAAATCCAGGATGACCTGGAGGTCCGTCAGGCGGGTGAACGAGAGCCGGGCCGGCTCGCTGAGCACCCAGATCCGCGGACCGAATCGGTGGCGGCACGGATAGTGCGCCCGGCTCGAGCATCCGCGCCGGCAGTCCCGCACGTTGGGCATGTTCGCATCGAAGCAGACGACGACATCAGCGTGATCCGACGGATGCCGCTCTGGTCTCACTCATGATCTCCTTGCAAAAGGTCTTTCACGGTCCGGGTGTCGGACCACGGGATCTTCGTCCCGCCGGCCAGTGCCATACTGGTCTCCGACCCCTTCCCCGTGATGACCGTAATATCGCCTTCCTGTGCATCTGTCAATGCTGCGGCGATCGCCTCCTTCCGGTCGATGATGCGATGGACCTTGGCTGCCTGGCTCGGCCCGGTGATGCCCGCCGCGATATCCTCCATGATGCGCTCGGGATCCTCATCGAACGGGTCTTCGTTCGTCAGGTAGATGGCGTCGCAGTACTGCTCCGCGATGCGTCCGAACTCCGGCCGTTTCCACCTATCGCGCCCGCCGCCGGCCGCTCCGAGCACGCACAACAGCCGCCCGCCTGCGGGCTTGAGCGTTCGGTACACCGCGCGCAGCGAATCAGGCGTATGCGCGTAGTCCACGACCACGCCGAACGGTTCCCGTTGCACCCACTCCATCCGGCCGGGAATCCGGTCGATGGCGGCGAGCGCCTGCGCGGCCCGGGACGACGGGATGCCGAAGGCATCGCACACCGCGAGCGCGGCGAGGGCGTTGGACACGTTGAACTGTCCGCCGACGTTCAGGGTCACGTGCGTCCGTCCGAGCATGAATGATGCTTCATGCGGTCCCGCATGCACATACGTCGCATGGAAATCGCCTCCGGCGATGCCGTAGGTGAGGTGCTTCTGGGCCCGGAACCCCATGAAATACTCCGCATCGGGGTCGTCACGGTTGATGACATGCAGCCCATGGCAATAGCGGAACAGGATCAGCTTCGCGGCACGGTACGCTTCCAGCGAGCCATGCGATTCTATGTGCTCCGGATGCAGACCCGTGAAGACGGCGCAATCGAATCGTACCCCCAGATGGCGGCCTTGCGCGAGGCCTTCAGACGGCACTTCCATGATCACGTATGCGCAGCCGGCGTCCGCCGCGGTACGCAGGAACTTCTGCAGCTTCCACCGCCCCGGCATCGTCATCTTCAGGGTGTTCGGCCATTCGCGGTCGCGTATCTTGAACCCGAGCGAGCCGATGGCGGCAACGGGCAGCCCGGCGTCTTCCAGGATGCGCGTGATGAAGTAGACCGTCGTGCTCTTGCCCTTCGTACCGGTGACGCCGATGACCTTCAGGTGGCGCGACGGGAACCGATACACGAGCGCACCGCTGTATGACAGGAGCGGATGGTAGATCTTCGCGCCGAAGTCGAACAACGGCTTCGGGATGAAGCGCTTGATCGCGTGCAGTATCCTGTCCAGCCTACCCTCGCGGAACATGGTTGTAGAGCCAGCGCCAGAACGGCCGCGTGACGAGATCGAACGAACCGGGATATTCCACGAGTTGGCCTCCGAATCCGAGCTTGAACCGCGTCACGCCCGGCCACTTCGCGGAGTCGATACCCCAGAAGTCGTACCACCTGAATCCGGATTCTTTGTACCGATGGATGAGCGTCCAATGCAGCAGGTGCGGACCCATGAGCGCACGCTGGTCGCGATCGGACGCCCCATGCAGGTAGTACGCCGTGTGTCCGTGCTCCAGCATCAGGACGCCCGCGATGGGCCGCCCGCCGTGGTACGCGAAGTAGAGGCGCGTGCGGATGCCGCCGGTATCGTCGGCGAACGCGTGGAGCAATTTCTCATAGTACAGTCGGGGATGCGGATGGAAATCGTCCTGCTTTGCCGTCCGTTCCAGCATATGCCAGAAGGCGTTCGCGTCATCCGATGCCTCCACGGTGACTCCCTTACGCTCCGCGAGGCCGATGTTGTAGCGATGCTTGTGATGCAGCTTGTCCATCAGTTGATCGTCGGTTTGCGACAGATCCACGACCGACGTGAACATCGGCTGGACATGGTGACGTGATTTCTTCAGCCGCATGCCGTTGCGGTACAACAGTTCGATGACCATGTCGTGCGTCGGCTCCAGCTTCACGAACATGCTCCGTTCCTGCCTGGCGAGTCCGCGGAGGAACGCGGTAAAGTGCTTCACCTCGTTGTGGAGGCCGTCCCGGGCGAGTTCCAGGTTCAACTCCGGACCGTACGGGATATAGAGCCAGTTCTGTCCCATACGGACGTCGTGGCGGATGATATTGGCTTTGATGAATCCGTCGTCCAGGCGCCAGACACGCCGCCCCAGCGACCGCTGGAACGCGAGCCATTCGGGAGTCTGGAGAAACGGACGGTCCATGTCCTTATAGTAGCACAAACGCCCCGGGCGGGGCGTTCGGTTATTTCGAGCTCTTGGCCAGGAGCTTGGCGGCGCCTGACTTGAGGCGCGACGCCTTGTTCTTGGCGATGACGCCGGTCTTCGCGGCCTTATCGAGCTTCTTCTGAAGCAACGCCATCATCTCGCGGGCCTTCTTCGGTTCCGCCACCGCGGCCGCGCGGAATTCCTTGAGGATGGACTTATAGGCACGGGCGCGGCCCACATTGCGCGCGCGGCGCTTGATGGACTGTCGGTGTGCTTTGGCTGCTGATTTGGTGTTGGCCATGTCGGGGGCTACGATATCACACTATTCGGCATGCTTCAAGCGCTGGATCTGGTCGCGCAGCATGAGCGCCTGTTCGTAGTCCAGCTTGCGTACCGCACGCTCCATCAACTTATTGAGTTGGGTGAGTTGCTGCGAGCGGCGCCCGATGCCGATGACGGCCGGAGGTTCCTCGCCATACCTGCCGCGGCGTCCGGTGCCGCCGCTGGCCGGCGTTTGTGAAACCGGCAGGTCGAATCCGCCGACGGCCTTCTTGATGGTCTTCGGGGTGATGTTGCGTTCGCGGTTGTAGATGACCTGCTTGGCACGCCGGCGGTTCGTCTCGTCCACGGCGGCCTTGATGGACCGCGTGACCTTGTCGGCATACAGGATGACGTGCCCGTTCACGTTGCGTGCCGCGCGCCCCATCGTCTGGATCAGCGTCGTCGTGTTGCGGAGGAATCCTTCCTTATCCGCATCCATGATGGCGATGAGCGACACCTCGGGCATGTCCAATCCTTCGCGCAGCAGGTTCACGCCGACCAGCACCTCGTGGATGCCCAGCCGGAAGTCGCGCAGGATCTTGATGCGGTCCAGCGTCTTGATCTCCGAATGCAGGTAGTTGACTTTGATGCCGTTGGCAGCCAGGTGCTCGGCCAGGTCCTCGGCCATGCGCTTGGTCAGCGTCGTGACGATGACGCGCTCCCCCGCTTTGATGCGGCTGTTGATCTGGTCCAAGAGGTGCTCGATCTGGTCTTCGGTCGGATGGATCTCCACCGTCGGGTCCAAGAGTCCCGTGGGACGGACGACCTGCTCGGTGATGTCATTGTGCGCGAGCTTGAGCTCGTACGGCCCCGGCGTCGCCGACACGTAGATGGTCTTCTGAAGCAGTTTCTTGAATTCGTCGAATTTCAACGGTCGGTTGTCCAGCGCCGACGGCAGGCGCCAGCCGTAGTCCACCAACGTCTTCTTGCGCGCATGGTCGCCGTTGAACATCCCCTGCAATTGCGGCATGGAGATGTGGGATTCGTCGATGATGGTCAAAAACTCGCCCTTTGATTTGAAGTAGTCCACCAAGGTGAACGGCGGTTGGCCAGCTTTGCGGAAGTCCAGGTGCCGCGAGTAGTTCTCGATGCCGAAGCAGTAGCCGGTCTGCTTCATCATCTCCAGGTCTTCGGTCGTGCGTTCCTGCAGACGGGCGGCTTCAGGTGCCTTGTCGTGCTTCTTCAGGAATCGGACGTGCTTTTCCATCTCCGACCTGATGTTCTCGATGGCCAGCGCGATCTTGGAATCCGACGTCGTCCAGAATTTCGCCGGGAAGATCGTCGTCTCCAGGATACGTTCGAACTTCGGCTCGCCCGTTTCCAGTTCCTCCGGGTCCGTGATGTCCGCCAGCGACATGCCGATGATGCGGTCGCCCTTGAACTTGATGCGCCGTACCTCGGTCGCCGACGGCGAGACGATCTCCACTTCGTCATGCGTCTTGCGGAAGCACGCGCGCTTGAGCTCGATCTCGTAGCCGTACTGCAGGCGCGTCAGATGGCGGATGAGCTCGGAGGGCGTCAGCTTCTTGCCGACGAACAGCTCCAGGCCCATGTTCTTGTAATCCTCGGGGTTGCCCAGGTTGTAGATGCATGACACGGACGCCACGATGATGACGTCATCGCGGCTCATGAGCGCTTGCGTGGCCGCGTGGCGCAGTCGGTCTATTTCCTCGTTGATCTTGGAATCTTTCTCGATGTACGTGTCCGACGACGGCAGATACGCCTCGGGCTGGTAGTAGTCAAAATACGAGACGAAGTAGTGGACCGCGTTGTCGGGGAAGAACTCCTTGAACTCGCGGTACAGCTGGGCGGCCAGCGTCTTGTTGTGCGAGATGATGAGCGTCGGACGGCCGTAATTGGCGATGACGTGCGCCATCGTGAACGTCTTGCCTGAGCCGGTCACGCCCAGGAGCACCTGGTTCTTGACGCCATGTTTCAGCCCCGCTTCGAGCTTGGCGATGGCCTCCGGTTGGTCACCGGACGGCTGGAACTTTGATTTGAGGCGGAAATGCGCCATACTGCCGTTATGATCGGATTCATCGAAGGGA
>DATJZE010000022.1:0-9952 GCA_035499235.1 Minisyncoccota bacterium
GCCCCCAAAGGGGCCTTTCAGAGTTACCGTTTGGACCAGCGGGGGGCTTTGCGGGCCTTCTTGAGGCCTGACATCTTGCGCTGGACAGTCCGCGGGTCGCGGGTGAGGAACCCGGCCTTCTTGAGGCGCTTGCGGAAGTTCACGTCGAACAGCTCCAGACAGCGCGAGATGCCGTGGCGCAGGGCGTCCGCCTGTCCGGCGATGCCGCCGCCCTTGATGTGCGCGGTGACCTTGAAGCGATTGAGTGACTTGAGGCGCTTCAGGGGCGACTCCACGCGCTCCTGCAGCATGCGGTCGGTGAAGTAGTCCAGGTAGTCCTTGCCGTTGACCTCGATGAGCGCGGCGTCGTCTTTGGCCTTGTCGCCGGACTTGCGGGTGAGCATCCGGACGCGCGCGACGGCCTCTTTGCGCCGGCCGACGGCCTCAAAATATTTGCCCGCGTTCGCCGCGGCGGCCTCCTCGGTGATGACGGGGAGCTCCAGGTCTTCTTCCTCGGTGGGTACGCGGTCCACGAACGTTGTCGGTGCGGTGGGTTCCATTATTTGATTTCGATATGCTGCAACAGTTTGGCGCGGGTGCGGTTCTCCGGCAGCATGCCGCGTACGGCCATGCGCAGGACTTCCTTCTTGTCTTTCGCCCACCGCTCGCCCAGAGTCGCGCTGGTCAGTCCGCCCGGAAATCCCGAGTGGCGGTAGTGGATCTCGCTGACGGCCTTGGTGCCCTTGAAGACGACACGATCCAGGTTGTGCACGATGACTTTGACGTCCGGCATGGTGCGGGGCTCATAGGCCGGCGTGTCTTTGCCGCGCAACAGCGTCGCGATGCGGGACGCGAGGCGTCCCAGCGACTGTCCGGATGCGTCCAGTTCGTGCACGGTGGTCATGGTTATTTGACGAATTCGATGAGGGACATGGGCGAACCGTCCGAGCTGCGCTTGCCCAGCGACAACACGCGGGTGTAGCCGCCGTGGCGCGCCGCATACCGGGGCGCGATCTCTTTGGCCAACTTCGCGGCGGCCACGGTGCCGATGTCGCGGAGCAACAGCCGGCGCGAGGCGAGCGTTCCCTTCTTGGCGACGGTCACGAGCTTGTCGGCGGCGACGCGCAGGGTCTTGGCCTTCGCCGTGGTCGTGCGGATGCGGTCGTGGGCGACCAGCGACGTCAACAGGCCCTTCAGAAGGGCTTTCCGCTGCTGGAACTGCCGGCCGAATGTTCGCTTGTTCCCACGTTTCATAGGCGCTCTAGGATACTACTTTTTGGCTTTCTTGGCAACTTTCTTGGCCGGCGCCTTCTTCTTGGCGGGCTTGGCCTCGGCTTCGGGCACCGCGATGGCCGCGACGAGCTCGAAGTGGTCTTTCAGGATGCCGGCGGCTTCTTTGAGCGCCTGCTCGGGCTGGATGGTGCCGTCCGTCTCCACTTCCATCACGACGCGGTTGTAGTCGATGCGCTGGCCGACGCGCATGTCCTCCACGGAGAAGTTCACGAGGCGCACGGGCGAGTAGATGGCGTCGATGGCGATGACGCCGATGGGCAGTTTCTCCTTCTGGAGCTCTTCCACGGATTCGTAGCCGCGGCCCTTGCGGACGGTGAGCTCCATCTCCAGCGTCGCCTTCTTGTCGGTCAGGGTACAGATGTGGACGTCCGGCGTGACGATCTCCACGTCGGTGGACGTCTGGATGTCGCCGGCCGTCACCGCGCCTTCGCCCTTGGCCGACAGCGTCATGGTGACGGGGTCGTTGGAGTACGAGCGGCAGCGGATCTTCTTGAGGTTCAGCAGGATCTGGATGATGTCCTCCTGGACGCCCGCGATGGCGCCGAACTCGTGGTCCACGCCCTTGATCTTGATGGATACGATCGCCGCGCCCTCCAGTGACGAGAGCAGCACACGCCGCAGCGGGTTGGCCACGGTCGCGCCGAACCCCGGCATCAGCGGGCTGATGTCGAACACCGCGCGGTTCCCTTCCTTCTTCACCACCTTCACCGTCTCGGGCAGCTGTACCATGCTACGGGTGACGCATTCGGGTCGCGGACGCCAGGGAACGAGGTTACGGGTCAGTGGCTGGCGGCCGTCGCACCGATGTGCGCCGGTTAATTATCGTGAATAGTATTCGATGATGGACTGCACGTCCGGCGTCTGCACGCCCGACTCCTCGGGCACCGGCTCGGCCTTCACCGTGGCCGTCACGGCGGCCTTGTCCACGGCAAGCCATGTGGGCGGGGTCGCTTTGGCGAACCAGCGGGGCGCGAACGTGGCGAAGTAGGGCAGGGCGCGCGAGCGTTCCACGACGCCGATGACGTCCCCCACGCGGACATGGATGGACGGCGTCTTGGCGCGTTTGCCGTTCAACGTGATGTGGCCGTGGCTCACCAGCTGTCGTGCCTGGTCGCGCGACTGTGCCAGTCCCATGCGGAACACGACGTTGTCCAGGCGGGATTCCAGCGCGCGGATGACGGTGACGAACGGCGACGTTGACGTGCGCAGGGCCAGCGAATCCTTGACGATGCGCTTCAGCGGCGCCTCGGTGAGCCGGTACATGGCGCGCACCTTCTGTTTGGCTTTGAGCTGGGTGCCGAACTCCGACACCTTGCGGGGCCGGTGGCTCGGGCCGTGCTGTCCGGGCGGGTACGGCCGGCGGACCACGGCGGCCTTCGGACCGGCGCCGCGCTCGCCCTTGATGCCCAGGCGTTCGCCCAGGCGTCGTTCGATCTTCTCTTTTGGTCCGGTGTAGCGTGCCATGGTTAAACGCGGCGAGACTTCGGGGCGCGCACGCCGTTGTGCGGCACGGGCGTGGCGTCCATCAGCGACAGGATATTGAGCCCCGTGCCCGCGACGCCGCGGATGGCGGATTCGCGCGCCGGACCGACGCCTTTGACGACGAGCCGCGCGTTGAGCAGGCCGAACCGCTTGGCCTTCTCGATGGCGTCCTTGGCGACGAGGTTGGCGGCGTACGGCGTGGACTTCTTGGAGCCCTTGAACCCGAGCAGGCCCGCGCTGGAGAACGCGATGATGTTGCCCTGCGGGTCGGCGACTGCGACGAGCGTGTTGTTGTACGAAATGGTGATGTTGACCACGCCGTTGAGCACCTGCTTTTTGGCGGTGCGCTTGGGCGCCGCGGCTGACGCCTCGGTCTGGTCCCCTTCCTTGGTGATGATGCGTTTCTTGCCCATAGGTCAGATCATGTCTTCTCCGCCGCCTTGGCGCGGCCGGAACCCATCGTCTTGCGCACGTTGCCGCGCGTGGTGCGGCTGTTGGTGCGGGTGCGGCCGTGGACCGGCAGGCGGCGCGCCAGCCGCAGTCCCTTCCACGTGCCCAGCTCGCGGTGGTGCTTCTGGTTGGTCGCGACTTCCTTGCGCAGGTCCCCCTCGATCTTATAGTTGCGCTCGATGACCTTCTGGATCTTCCCCAGCTCGTCGTTGGTCAGGTCCTTGGCGGGCCGCAGTGGGTCCACGCCGGCAGACTTCAGGATGAGTTTGGACGTCGCCAACCCGATGCCGTACAAATACGGGAGCGCGTAGAGGATCTTCTTGTCGTCGGGAATGGTGACTCCGAAAATACGGGGCATGGTATGGAACGGTTATCCCTGGCGCTGCTTATGCTTGGCGATGACGCACAGGCAATACAGCCGCTTGCCGCGGCGCACGATCTTGCACTTCTTGCAGATGGGTTTGACGGATGCGCGGACCTTCATGACGTACGGAATCCGCGCCGAACTAGTTGCGGTAGACGATGCGGCCGCGCAAACGGTCGGGCGAGAGCTCAAGGGTGACCTTGTCTCCCACGAGCACCTTGATGTAGCGCAGGCGCATCTTCCCCGCCAGGTAGGCCAGCACCACGGTGCCGTCCTCCAGCTGGACGCGGAATGTCGTGTCGGGCAGGGCTTCGATGACCTGGCCGAACACTCTTGGTTTCTTCTGTTCGTTCAACGGGTGAACTTTGCCGGTTAACGGCTGGGATATCCTAGCAGAGTCGGGTCGGACTGTCAACGGTCCTGGAGTTCCACATGGATGGCATCGGTTTTGTGAGGAATACTGCGGGTCCAGAAGGGGTGGAGCGACAGCGCGGCCTGCTGGATATCCGCCCGTCCGCTGATGTACGCCTGGAAGGCCGACGAATCCATGCCGGTGATGTCGTTTGCCACGGCGGCGGCATCCACCGGCTTGTACCCCGGCCCCGTGACCGCCACCGTGAACGACAGCGTGTGCAAGGTGGGGTCGAACGTGACGCCGGAAATGTTCTCCTGCACCTGCGCGGGATCCACGACGAGCCGGTCCTTTTGCAGGATGGTGTCGGCCACGATGCGGTCCAGGTCCGCCTGCCGGAACGCCACGGTTGTGAGCGTCGTCGTGGCGGTCACGGATACCGATGCCGCGGCGTCGTCCACGCGTGCCGATGACGTGAACGCGGTGTTGCCGGAGTCCACGGTGGACGCGATGCGCATGCCGTCGGCCTGGGTCGCCAGGGCATCCTGGACCGCTTTGGTGACCGCCGCGAGCGCGTCATCGTGCGCCTTGTCGTAGTCCGCCTGCTGCACCACGGCCGAGGGACCGTTCGCACCGCCCGTCATCGGGTCCGTGGACGTGCCGAAGACCTTCGCGGCACGTTCGGTGTCTCCCTTCTCGACGTAAGCGGCGATCTTGAACGTCCCCGCGGGGATGTCGTACTGGCTGCCGGGCTGGTCGGCGATGACATCCACCGTGACCGTGCCGGGAACCGCCACGCCGGCGTTCACCGTCGTACCGGGGACCGTCACGGTGGAAAGCGTGCGGTAGACCAGGCCTCCGGCAGAGGTGAACCGGGTCGTGGATACCAGCGTCTGGGGCGTGGACGAATATGAATTGGAAATGATGATGCGTCCGCGCGCCTTGGAGGCCACCGTGCGCTGTCCGGATGCCGTGGCCGTCGCCGTGGCGGACTTCGTAAGTTCGATGAGCTGTCCGGGGATCTTCCCGAACGTCGGATCGACGGAGGCGATCGCGTCTGATGCCGTCACCGTGATGCGTTCGTCCAACGGCTGGGATGCGGGTGTGATGACCACGGATGCGGAACCGGTGGTGAGATAGACGGTGGCGCCCAGCACGACGACGGCCGCGACCGCCGCAACGACCACCACACTGCGGGTGAATCTTCTGAACGTGACTGACGGCAGATGCGGACGGACACGCATGCGTGACCACAGGGAAGGCGCCGGCGGCATCGTGCGGACGGACGCCTGCTGTGCGGCACGGTCGCGCCAGACCTTGTCGATGTAATCCAGGTCTTCGTTGGCGGTCTGCGGAACCGGCATCTTCCGACGGGCGGATGCCAGCTCGGCGCCTGTGTCGTCGTCGGCGACTTCCACCGGCGCGCCCTGGTCGTCGTCTTCGATATGGAATCCGGGCGGCGGATTCGTTTCCTCTTCGCGTTCGTCCTGACCGACGACCTGTTGTCGCTCGTCGCTGGTCAGCGGCACGTCGTCCTGGAACGCGTCTTCGCTGGTGTCCACGATATCGTCATCCGCCGGCGGCGGATTGGACACGACGACGGCCTTCGGTGTGCGGGCCCGCTTGGGCTTCGCCGTCATGACGTTAAATCCGTGGGCACGGGCGTGCGAGGCCGTCACGGCGTTGGCGGTCATGATGGAGATGGTTTTGCCGGTGGCGGTCGCTTCGGCCGCGAACGCCGCAAAATGGTCTTCGGAATGGAAAACCTTGCCGTTCTTGGGCAGGACGAAGATGACTTCCCCGGCGGGCGCTTGGCGGAAGACCTCCAGGATCTCCGGCAGCGTGTCGTCCTTCAGGACGTTGATGATCTTGATGCCTGCCATCGTTCGTAATCAGCATAGAACATATCAAACGCGATGGAAAGACGCGCCTGTGCACATAGGAGGGTTTATTGACCTTATGGCAGGACTATGCTATGATGGTCCTACGGAGGTCGTCATGCGATTCATCTTGGCGGTGGCGGGAGCCGCGGCGCTCGGGTATGCGGTCTACCGCGCGGTCACCGGTCGATCCACGTCCACGGGCATGCGGATGCGCATCGCGCGGCTGGGCGAGCGGGAAGAGGAGGAGCAGGCGCACCGACTGGAGGGCGCGCTGCACGAGAACGCCGGACTTCGGTAGTCGTGGTCATCGTCGGGGAGCCGCATCGCGACTCCCCGTTTTCATTCCATCAGGTCGCGCAGTCCGCAGAACGTACACCCGCGTTCGCCGCACCGCGTGTCCCAGAAATCCAACCTTTTGATATGTCCCACGGTCTCGATGATGGTGTTCCGCAGAGGCTCCGTCATGTCGGCCGAAATGGGAAACGTTTCCTTCTTATAGATGCCGCGCTCATTGGGCTCAAGGAAGTCGATCTGTCCGCCGGCCATCTTCCAGCGCCCGTTCTGCCAACGGTCCAAAAGGAGACGGTAGAACAATAGCTGACGGTACTCGTTACCGGTCGAGTTCTTGGTGATCCCGCGTATCTCGTTGGCGCTCATGGGACGCCGCGTCTTGTAGTCCACGACATCCACGCGGCCGTCGGGAAGCAGTTCCACCTTGTCGAGTTTGCCCGTGAGGTGGATGCCCGGCGCCAGCGTGACGCGTTCGATGGCGACCTCGCAGAGCACATCGCGGACCCATGAGCTGCGCCACTGGTCGTGCCAGCCCGCGAGCGCCCGTACGCCGTCGGCTTCCAGCTGCGCAACGACCGTCGCGGAGACGGGTGCCCGCTTGAGCGCGGTCCTGAACGCATCGGTCAGGAATGTCCGTCCCGGATGCCCGCCTGCCGCGAGCTTCTGGAAGAACCGGCGCGCGGCCTCGTGCGCCGCGGTGCCGTATTCCAGTTTCGGCGACGGTGCCTGCGGAATGCGCACGAGGTTCGTGAAGTAGTACCGCCACGGGCAATCCAAATAGTTGTTCAAAGCCGTCACCGAAAGCGGCTGACGTTCCAATACGTCGGCGATGAATTCCTTCCGCCGGAGCGCGGGCATGGCCGGCCGCGTCCGCACACGCCTGTCCGGCACCCGCGTCCGTTCCAGCGCCGACGTATCCACGGTCGTCCGCAGGGATTCCGGGATGGCGAGGACGAAACGGCTTGGTTGCTGGTCTCTGCCGTCCGCCGTCCGGCGGGGCCACGCCAGCACCAGATGCCGTTTCGCCCGGGTCGCAGCCACATAGAACAGACGCCGTACGTCATCATCCCCGTCCGGTTCGTCATCGGTGACCGCCGCGGGCAGCGTGAGCCGGACGGGGCGGCGCGCATCATCCCAGTGGCCACGGACGGCGTTGGAGATGATGACCGTGTCGAACTCAAGTCCTTTGGCTTTGTGGGCGGTCATCAACTGGACGAGGTCCTCGCGGGGCTGGGTCAGGGCGGCGAGATCGGTCTCGTGCCGTCGCAAACGCTCGAGCATCTCAAGGAAGTCGGCCAGCCGCGCACCCCGCGTGCCCGTCTGGAAGTCGCGGACGGCATCGGTTACGGCATGGAGCTTCGCGATGAGCTCGTCGCCGTCGGCACGGGAAACGGCATACGCAAGCCACCCCGTACGCCCGACGACCTCATTGAACCCGCGGGCCGCGTCCGTGTTCGCGATGATGCGGGCCAGTTCCTTGAGCGTCGTGCATGCGGCGCTCACCGCACGGGGTGATTCCAGCGCCAGCGACCGCAGCGCACGCGGCGATCGTATGAGATCCCACGCGGACATCCGCCGTCGGAATGCGGCATGCCCGATCTTCGCCGCATCCAGCGGTGAGACGCCCATGAAATCCACCTGCAACGCAGCGAGCAGCGGCGCATCGCGACCGATATCGCGTGCGGCTTCCGCCACGGTCAGCAGTTTGATGATGTCGCGGTCTCCGAGCACACCCTGGTCGGACCTGACCGCGCACGGGATGCCCGCCGCATGGAACGCGTCCACCAGGGCGTCCGCCTCGCGGTTGGTGCGATACAGGACCGCGACGTCCCCGGGCCGTACGCCGTGCGCGAGCGTGTCGCGGACCAGACCGGCGATGCCGCGCTCCATCGCCCCGGGCGACGAGAACGGGCAGAGCATGACCGGCACCTGGCGGTGACCCGCGTGCGCGGCAAGTACCCCCTGGCCGGGTGATATGCCGCGCGCGGCGTCCAGGATGGTCTGCGTGGAACGGTAGTTCTCGTCCAGTCGGATGACCCTGCACCCGCGGTATCGTGCGGCGAACTCGCGGAAATTCTCGGGACTCGCGCCTTGGAACCGGTAGATCGCCTGCTCCAGGTCTCCCACGACGAACAGATTCGGCTGCCCGGAGCTTTCGGCGATGAGTCGGATGATGCGGTTCTGGAGACGGTTCGTGTCCTGATGCTCGTCAACGAGCACATAGTGATACCGCTCGGCGAGATCCAGCCGGAGGTCATCGTCGCGGGACAACGCATCCGCGACCGCCGACAGCATGTCCGTATAGTCGTAGCGGTTCAGGCGTGCGAGCTCGTTGCCGTACCTGGCGTAGACCCGCGCGAACTGGCGGGTACGGTCAGGTTCACCGGCGGCGAGCTTCGTGAAGTCCCTCGTCCCGATGCCCTTTCCTTTCAGGTCGCCGATGGCCGCGATGATGCTTTTTACGTACGATTCGGGCCTCCCGGCCGGGCGAAGCGTCGCGGTATCGGGACGTTCCAGGATACGTTCGATCACGTGGAGTTGCTCCGCATCCGATACCGGCATGCCGCCGATGATGTGCGGGAATGCGTCCGGGTAGCGTCCGATGATCTCGTTGGCGAACGCATGGAACGTGCCGATCCGCACGTCGTAGGCCACCGGTCCGATGAGCGACAGGAGGCGTTCCCGCATCGCCGTGGCGGCCTTCTCGGTGAAAGTCAGGGCCAAAATGCTTCTGGGTTCCGTATCGGTGCGCGCGAGGATGTTGGCGATGCGGAGCGTCAGGACCTGCGTTTTGCCCGTCCCGGGACCGGCGATCACCATCACCGGACCTTCCAACGCGTCCACGGCTTCCCGCTGGCGGCGGTTCAGTCGGCGGTATGCGTTCCTGAATGCGGCGGTGGTCGGCATACGTCTGGTATAGCAGAACGCCCGCGGTACTGGTACTCTTGCTTCGTTCTCTCACAAGGAGGCGGACGTGCCGGTGGACATGAAGGTCTTGGGGTTCGCGATGTACAAACCCTACGCGGTCGTCCTGCGCGAGGTGAACGGTGGACGGCACTGCGCCGTTCTCTTGCGACGGGACTACTTCACTATGCTGCGTTTGATGTTCGAGTCCCCCGGCGAACCCCTGATATCGCACGAAGTGGCCTGCGAGGCGCACCGGATGTTCGGCATCACGATCGCCTCCATCGCAGGGGTGCTGGACCGACACATGGAAGTGATCGACTTCCGGATCAAGTTCAGGTTCAACGAGCGCGAATGGGAATCGCCGGTTCTCGCCTTCGATGCCGTCGGCTACTCCATCGCCGGCAACGTCCCCATCTCCATGCCCGAGGAAGATGTGGCGTTCCTCGCACGCATGACTCCCTCACTGGAACGTCTCGGGTTGGAACCGGTGGATGCCGCGGCCGAGTCCCTGGACGAAGCCACGCTCCTGGCCCGCGAACTCCCGAAGGGCAAGCTCAGAGAGCATTGAGCATGGCGCGGACCTGGTCCGCGCTTTCCTTTTGCATCAACTGCGCGCGGAGTTCGTGCGCACCGGGCCATCCCGAGACGTACATCTTGAAGAATTTCTTCATCAGCGCGAACGATTTGACACCGTCCCACTGTGCACCCCACAGGTCCACATGTTCGCGCAACAGCGCGAGCCGTTCGTCCGCCGTGTGCTCGCGTGCGTCGGCACTGAATATCCACGGATCGTGGAATATGCCACGTCCTACCATGATACCGTCCACGCCATGCTCACGGGCGAGTCGGACGCCGTGCGCACGGGAGACCACATCGCCGTTGCCGACGCAGAGCACTCCGGCATCGTGCGCCATGCCCGCCGCACGGCCGATGAGGTCCCAGTGGGCGGGG
>DATJZE010000023.1:0-11395 GCA_035499235.1 Minisyncoccota bacterium
GGACTGGCCCAAGACACCGACTATCGGGTCAAAGTCACGACGAGCGATGCTTCCGGAAATGTCGCCAGCGCGAGCATCGATGTGCTCACGATACGGCCGACGCCGCCGCCGGCAAGTCCGTCGCCGCAACCACCGCAGTCACCGGCTCCGACGCCGGCATCGCCGACGCCGGTACCGACGATCAGCGTCGGCCCGAACATTCCGGCCGGAACCGAGGTCCAATGGAATCCTCCGGCGGCCGCATCGCCTTCGGGAGGATACCGCGTTGATGTCATCGGCAGTGACGGACGGCTGGTCCGCACGGTACACACGACGGCGACGAATGCGAACGTCGGCGATGTACCCGCGGGTTCGCGTATCATCGTCTACGCCGACAATAATGGCGTGTACCAGAAAGTCGCAGCCCCCGCCTCTATTGTGACGCACCCCCGTTCAACGGCGGAGCAGTTGCTGACCTGGGCCCCCTACCTTCTGGGCGCCCTCGTGGTCCTCATCGGAGCCGCCATCGCAGTGCTGAAACTACGGAAACCGAAGAATACGGAACCCCCGGTTCCGGCGGTTCCGACGTCTCCGACGTCAGGTGCGATGCCCAATCCGTCTCCGTTCTAGCGAACGTTGTTGATGGTGTTTTTCGACGTGTCGTGCTTGCCCTGGCTCACGTCGGCGAGAAGCAGATCGAAATGGGACAGCAGTACGCCCAGCACCAGCGCTCCTACCAACACCAACGCCGCATAGGTCTTCTTGATACGGATTTCCTGCATATGGTGTGAAATTTTGTTATCGGTTGATGAACGACTGGCAACGATATCGACCTGAGCTTCAGTATACCATGGCGCCGCGGAGACGTTGTGGACCGTGCCGGATTCGGACCGGCGACCCCCTCATTGCAAATGAGGTGCTCTACCACTGAGCTAACGGCCCTCGATGCTGGTGGGCGGCATAGGAATCGAACCTATGACCTCTGTCTTATCAGGACAGCGTTCTACCACTGAACTAGCCGCCCGTCGTCGAGGGGCATCATACCACACCCGGAATCTATTGCCAAATAAGGGGTTCCGTGCTATTCTGGGACATCTCATGACCGACACAAAGACGCTCAATTCGGTCAACAAAGCACTGAAAGAGAAGTTCAAGGGCCGGAAGCTCGTCTTCGGCCACGGCACCGTCGGAGCCCGGGTCGTCGTCGTCTCCGAAGTCCTTGACCAACACGGCGAGAAGGAAGCGAAACCCGTCGGCGGGCCGCACGCGCGCATGCTCAACGCGCTCTTGAAGCAGGCCGGCATCAGCCCGCAGAAAGTCTACGTCACCAACGTCGTCAAATACCGCCCCGACCCCGAGCACATGCCCAGCCCCAAGGAGATCAAAAGCCACGCGGCGTTCCTGAAGGACGAGATCCGCACGGTGAACCCTGAGATCGTCGTGACGCTGGGGAACCTGGCACTCAACGGCGTCGGTCTGCGCATTCCCGTGGAGAACGTCCACGGCCGCACGTTTCCGCTGGGCACCTATCGCCTCCTGCCGACGTTCCACCCCTCGTCCGCGCTCAAAGACCCGCTGACCAAAGCCCTCCTGGAACAGGACTTCGCCAAGCTTAGGGAGCTGGTCAACGCTTCCGCCGAACCACGCGCTTGACCGCCTCGGCGATGTGCCGCGCGGTCAGGCCGTAGTGCTCCATCAGTTCGGCCGGCGTGCCTGACTGGCCGAACGAATCCTGGACCCCGATGAATTCCATCGGGACCGGGTTGGTGCGAGCAAGCACTTCGGCGACCGCCGAGCCCATGCCGCCGCTGACCTGATGCTCTTCGGCGGTCACGATGGCGCCGCAGCGCTTCGCCGCGGCAATGACGGTATCCACGTCCATCGGCTTGATGGTGTGGTTGTCGATGACCGTGCAGTTGATGTGCTCGGCAGCGAGCGCTTCGGCCGCTCGCAGCGCCTCATAGACCAGGATGCCGCATGCGACGATGGCGCAGTCGTCACCTTCGCGCAGGGTATTGGCTTTCCCGATCTCGAACGGCGCATTCGGTTTCATGATGACCGGCGATGTTTCGCGTCCGAGACGGATATAGGTCGGCTTACCGTTGAAGGCGGCCGCGACCGTCGCCACGCGCGCTTGAACGGCATCGCACGGCACGATGACGACCATGCGCGGGAGCGTGCGCATCAGGGCGATGTCTTCGAGCGCCTGGTGGGTGGCGCCGTCGGGACCCACCGAGATGCCCGCGTGCGCGCCGGCGATCTTCGCCGGCACGTCGTTGAGCGCGATGTTCGTCCGTATCTGCTCGTTATTGCGCCCGGGACTGAACGTCGCATAGCTCGAGATGAACGGGATCTTGCCCGCGGCAGCCATTCCCGCGGCGACCACCGCGAGGTTCTGTTCCGCCACGCCGATCTCCACGAAACGGTCGGGGAATTTCTCCGCGAACCAGTGCGACCGGGTGCTTTCGGTCAGGTCCGCGCACAACACCACGACGTTGACGTCGCGCTCAGCCGCCTCGACAAGTCCCTTGCCGTACCCGTCGCGGGTCGGCACCATCTCCGGCTTCCCAAGGTCCGCCAGGAAGGATTCCATTACATCATCGGCTCCTTATCCTTCATGCCGTCCATCTTGCAGTCTTCGCACTTGTAGCCTTCCCCGTGGCCCATGCAGCACCGGCAACCCTTGCTGCCGTGAGCCATCACCGCGATCACGATAGCCGCTTCGAAGAAGAACCCCGCTCCGTACCCCCAGAGCATCGCCGTGCTGTTGAACGCAGCCACGAAGAACAGGATACCGGCAATGATCGTCAGCCAGCCCATGACCCAGCGGAACTTGTGGCAGAAACAACCGCACCCTTTGTGCATCATCATGTTCATATCGGACACCCCCTTTCCATCGTTCGTTCCATCGTCATTTCGGGTTACAAAGACCGCAGATCCCACCGATCGTGCCGGGATCGGCAGCGGAAACGTGCAGGGCATGGCATACGGCGCGCTGACCGTCGCTCGTGCACTGGTCACCACCCGGTGGTGCGGCGAACGATCCCGAGAGGTCGACACCGAACATCGACGGCGATTTGGGGAGTCCCTGGAAGACAGCCGCGTACAACTCCTGCTTTTCCGCACGGCTGGAACGCGAATGCTCGATGGTCGACATCACGAACGCGAGGCGCGCGTTTGCGGCGGTTTGGACCTTTCCGGCCGCAACGTACTGCCAGATCCCGTATCCGAACGAAACCGCGGCGAGCACGAACATCGAGATGGGGAAGACGAGGCGTCGGTCCATGATCATGGCGTGAAACAGGAAATGCAATCTGCGGTAAGGATGCTCGCCTTGGCCTTCTGAGCGGCCGTACAATCAGCGGGAAGCGCGGTCTTGGCGCACAGGGCGTTCGCCGAGGCCAACGCCGCCGCAAGCGACGTGCATGTCGCCTGTTCTTGGTCGCTGCACACGCTCGTGGTAGGAGACGCCGCACTTGAACGCGAAAGGTCGATGACCGGTGCTGGCGTCGAGAGATTCCCCAATGCGCTGTCGGCGATCGCCGCCTTCGCCGCACCGGAGATGTTCGCCTGCTGGACCGTGTTCAGGACGCGGTACGTTTGTTGGTACGCGAAGCCCTGGGCATTGCCCGCCTCGATGTTCTTGTATGCACCGAATGCCACCGAAACGATGGATAGGAGCACCGAGAAGATGAGGGTCAGGTCGCGCAGCATGTCATTGATGCTCACTCATGATTTTACCATGAAGCGTGCGAAGCTCGTGCAGGAACTGCTTCGCCTGCTCCGGAGTCGGCGGGATGCCATGCCACTTGTAGTCGAACTCTATCTCCGGAATCCCTTTGCCGGGAATCGTGTGCGCGATGATGACGGTCGGCTTCTCGTGGATGGCTTTCGCTTCCTGTACCGCGTCCACGAACGCACCGATGTTGTGGCCGTCGACTTCCAGTACGTGCCACCGGCATGCTTCGTACTTCGCGCACAGCGGCTCCAGCGGCATCACGTCTTCGGTCATCCCGTCGATCTGGATGTTGTTGCGGTCGATGACAGCGGTCAGGTTCGCCAGGCGCAGCTTGCCTGCCAGCATGGCGGATTCGTGCGTCAGGCCGGCGTCCTGCTCGCCGTCCGACATGAAGGCGTAGGTATGCCATGCGGCTTTGTCCATCCGGGCGGCGATAGCCATACCGACGGCCTGGCCCAGACCGGAGCCCAGAGGGCCGGATGTCGTCTCCAGCCCGGGAAGTCGCGTACGCTCCGGATGCCCCTGCAGGCGCGATCCGAATTTCCGGAGGGTCTTCAGCTCGTCGACAGGGAAATAGCCGGCGTACGCCATGGCGGCGTAGCGGACGGGACAGATGTGCCCGTTGGAAAGGACGAGCCGGTCGCGCTCGGGCCAGTCGGGATTCTTCGGGTCATGGTTGAGCACGTGGAAGTACATCGCCGTGAAGATATCGGTCATGCCCAACGGCCCGGCCGTGTGGCCGGACCCTGCCTGGACGAGCATCGCGATGATGGCCTGCCGTATCTCGTTGGCCTTCAGTTCGAGCTCATGGACTTTCCCTTCAGAGATGTATTCTGACATCAGCGTTCAAGAGCGTGCGCAACTTCCAGTACGTGCATCACCAGCGCGTTGGTATACCCGAATTCGTTGTCGTACCAGGAATACACGCAGCACAAGTCGTCGTCCACGACCTTGGTGAGCGACAGGTCGGCGATCGCGGCATGCGGGTCGCCGATGATGTCCGACGACACCAGCTGCTCGTTGGTGACCGTGAAAATTCCCTTCCATCGTTCGTCGCGTGCCGCTTCGG
This sequence comes from Minisyncoccota bacterium, assembly GCA_035499235.1. Classification (GTDB taxonomy): domain Bacteria; phylum Patescibacteriota; class Minisyncoccia; order 2-02-FULL-40-12; family GWA2-44-9; genus JAGOPO01. The sequence goes on from DATJZE010000023.1 coordinate 4,788, forward strand.
TGAGGATCGCATTGATCTCCTCGGCGGTCGTCTTCTTTTTGGACACGAACGTGATGGCCGACAGGGAACCGGTCAGGGTGGGAACGCGCATGGAAACGCCGTCGAATTTCCCCTTCAGCTCGGTGACCGCGCGTGCGACCGCGATGGCCGCGCCGGTCGTGGACGGCGTGATGTTGGCGGCGGCAGCGCGGCCGCGCCGGAAGTCGTGCCCCTTCACGGGACCGTCGATGAGGCTCTGGGTGGCCGTGTAGCCGTGGATGGTGTTCAGGAACGCTTTCTTCACGCCGAGCTTTTCGGTGAGTATCTGGAGGACCGGTGACGCCGAGTTCGTGGTGCAGGAGCCGTTGGAGGTCAGCACGCATTTCTTCATCTCCTCCGTATTGACGCCCACCAGCACCGTACGCGCGTCCGGACCGTCATCATCCTTGGCAGGAGCGGTCAGCACGACGCGTCGGGCACCCGCGGTGAGGTGGACCCGGGCTTTTTCGTATGACTCGAACGCCCCCGTGGACTCCACGACGACGTCGATGCCCAACGCCTCCCACGGGAGCTTGACCGGATCCTTCTCCTGCAGGAACATCGCTTTCTTGCCGCTGACGGCGAGCCATTTCTTGCCGTTCTCGTCGGCGACGCTGACTTCCTGGTTGTATCTCCCGTAGGCTGAATCGAACCGGAGCAGGTAGGCGAGATTCTCGGGATCCCCGAGATCGTTGATCGCAGTGATGTCCAGCTCCGGTCGCGTCAGGGCGAGCTTGAAGAAGGCCCGCCCGATGCGTCCAAAACCGTTGATGGCGACACGTGCCATACACGTATTCTACCACCCATGACGAAAAACGTCCCCCTGCAATCAACAGGGGGACTCCGCCTAGGCGGGCTGTCTGGGCGGTGAGACGGACGTGGGGACCGGCTTCGGCGGATCGGCTTTCTTGTCCTTGGGCGGTCTTGTCAGCATCATCGGTGACTTCAACGGCACCCACCGGAGACGTTCGGTCCCGTAGCCGCCATAGGCCTGGCCGGAGAGCCTGACCCCGTTGAGCGCCGAGACGGGGATGCAGTCTCCGTCCTCATCGCAGGCGATGAAGTACGAACCTTCCCACTCACGCTCGATGCCGTGCTCATCGTTGTAGCGGACCCAGATCACCAGCATGTCCGGTATCGGGGCGATGGGTACGCCTGCGATCTGCACGATATGTCCGGGTACGGGCGTCGCGGTGAACTCGTCGACCCTCGTGTTCAGGGTCAGCGTTTCGGGAAGCGATACTTCGGCGTACGTCCCGGTGATGCCGTAAGCGACCGGCAGCAGGTGCCGATGCAGGATGACGGCCCACGCAGCGCCCAGGATAGCGATGACAAGGAACGCGGCCATGACCTGATCGAGGAGCCAGCGCAGGACTCTCAGCAACTTCCGCATGTGTCCTCCTCCTGAAAGTGCGATGCATTATTATGTACTTTTCTGGTCGTATGTCAAGCGAAACGACCTGCGATGCAGCGGTGTCGGACCGAGTTCCGATAGCGTTCGCTGATGCATCCGCGTCGCATAACCTTTGTGCTTCTCGAAGCCGTAGCCGGGATATCGCTTCGCGTAGCCCGCCATCATGGCATCGCGGTGCACCTTGGCGAGAATGGAAGCGGCGGCGATGGAGAACACCTTCCGGTCGCCCTTGACGATCGGCATCTGCTCCCAAGGGACTTCTTGGATGCGACCCGGCCCGTCGATGAGCACGAACGGTCGGTCGGTCTTTTTGAGACCCAAGCGCCGGATGGCGCGTCGCATACCGGCCCGTGCGGCTCCGTAGACGTTCAGCCGGTCGACCTCCTTGGGATGGACGACCGAGATCGCGTGTCGCGCATATCGTTCAGCCGTCAGCTCGTTCGCGTATCGTTCCCGTTGATGCGCCTGTAATGTTTTTGAATCCCGCAAATACTCCAATCGCCGTCTCCGGTGCTTGAAGAATTTCGGCCGTAGAAGCACCGCGCACACGACGACCGGTCCGGCCAGACAGCCCATGCCGACTTCGTCGACTCCGATGATGCACGTATGCCCGGCGGCGATCAGATTCCGTTCCAGGGACTTTGTGGGCAGCTTCACCATGACGAATACATTATGCGACGTTTCGTCTCTTTTTTCAAATCCCGCCCTTGGTATACTGGTGGCGTACCGGTAATACCCTCTCTATGACGAAACTGCAAAAGATGCTCGCGGGTTGGGTCGGTTTGGCGCTCGCGGTCGTGCTCATCTCGTTCCTGGTCGTCCTGACGAAGCAGGCGTCCGAGACCGCGACCACCACGAACACGGTCTCCTTCTCCGGCACCGGCAAGGTACTCGCGAAGCCGGACGTCGCGGTCATCGACCTTTCCGTCGTCACGCAGGCGACGACCAGCAAGGCCGCGCAGGACGACAACAGCAAGAAGTCGACTGCCGTGGTGGACTTCCTGAAGGGTCAGGGAATCGATGAGAAAGACATCCAGACGACCGGATACAACATCTACCCCCAATACGATTACACCAACGGCAAAAGCACGCTGACGGGCTATCAGGTCAATGAGACCATCACGGTCAAGGTGCGCGACCTGACGAAGACAGATGCGGTGCTCGCGGGGGTCGTGACCGCCGGTGCGAACCAGATCGGCCAGCTCCAGCTCACCATCGACGACCCTGATGCGCTCCAGGCGCAGGCGCGCGCGGCAGCCATCAAGGACGCCGAGTCCAAAGCCGATGCGCTCAAGCAACAGCTGGGCATCAGTCTCGGACGTGTCGTGAACTTCGTCGAGGACAGCGGCGGCGTGGTCCCCCCGATCTTCTACGACACCAAGAGCGCGGTCGGCGGCATAGGCGGTGGCCCGGCTCCCGAGGTCGCGACGGGTCAGAACGAGATCACCGTGGACGTGACCATCACCTACCAGATCAAATGAACACAGCGTTCGTCGCGATCCTCATCGTTCTCGTCCTCGCCGTCGGCGTCTATATCGGCATCTCGGGCCTGAGCACGCAGTATGCGGTGGATACATCCCGGGGCAGTGCCGCGCAGGTGCTGTGTGCGCCCGATGCGCAGACCGCGCATGTCGGTCAGGTGGTTCACTTCGCACTGTCGGGTCTTGCCGCCGGCACGGCGTACCACTGGTCAACCGATGAGGGCACCGCGCAGATCATGCCGGACGGCAGATTCGCCGTCAGTTATGCCACCCGGGGCGTGAAAAACACCTGGGCGTTCGTCCTCGCGGGAACCTTCTGGCAGCAGGTCCGCTGCTCGGTGACCATCCAGTGAGCTAGTGCATGAGGCGGGAGATGGCGTCCCGCAGCCCTTCCGGATCCGAGATCTGGTCGATGACGAATTCCTCCTGCGCGCCCGCGGATTGCACGATGACGCTTCCGTATTTGAAGAACGTGGCCCAGGTGCCGGCAATGCGCGTCGTGACGTCCTGCACGCGGTCCAGACGGATGACGGAGATCTGATGCGTGAACAGGCGTTCGTAGTCGATATCGATGATGCGCCGGTTCGTGACGACCCAGATGTCCATGTAGTACGTCGTCCAGAACTGCCAGAAGAACCCCCAGAGCACCAACAGCCATAATCCGCCGAGCGCAAGTCCGGCTCCGGTGTCGATGCCGGTGAACACGACGATGCCCGTGCGGGTGAGCGCGAAGTAGAGCGCGAACGGCACTACGGCGAGCAGGACGACGTAGACGACCTGCAGCGCGATGAATACCCAGTGGCGGTGGACTTTGGTGACGATTTCCTCCCCTTCTTCGAGCGGCAGATACATGATCAGGCGATGAGGATTCCCACGACGGCTGCCGCGATGAACACGAACACGCCGAACAGATACCAGTGTTCCACGCGCGTGAAGAGGTCGGTCTCGAACGGGAACCGCCGCCAGTGGAAGATGAGCATCACCGACAGCGTCGCGACGAAGATGCCGACCAGCGCCAAGAGCACCGTCAGGATGACCGGGTCGAACGTGACGTGGACCGAGATTCCCGACAGGGCGCCGAGACTCACGTGAGCCGGGGTCGGCAGGACCGGCACCGCGGGCGTCTGCAACATGTCCTCATGATACCACAAACACCGCCATACAGGCGGTGTTTGTGGTTCCAATGCGACACAGTCAACGAAGGAGAGTGGTACATTTTTGGTCCCCGTACCGTCAGACCTCCGATTTCGCGGTCGGACCCCGCATAGACCGTACGCCGTAGGACCGTGTGACGGGTCATGCGACGTACACCCTATATCGACATCATTTGCCTTCTCATCTTCCACCGCGAAGGTAGAGAGATAGAAAGGAGGTGATCCAAGAGCAGCTTCCGCTACCCTTGCCTTGTTACGACTTAATCCGTGTCACCGACCCTAGCGTGTCCCCATGAATAATATGGGTCTTCGGCTATTGCCGGCTCCCCTGACTTGACGGGCAGTGAGTGCAAAACTCGAGAACGTATTCACCGCGGCATGCTGATCCGCGATTACTAGCAATTCCAACTTCATGGAGGCAAGTTGCAGCCTCCAATCCGAACTGAGGATGCCTTTGATGGGATTAGCTCCGCCTCGCGGCTTGGCGACCCATTGTAACATCCATTGTATCATGCGTGTAGCCCAGGGCATCAGAGGGCCACGCTGACTTGACGTCATCCCCACCTTCCTCTGCGTTACCGCAGCAGTTCCGCGTGACAACATGTAACACGCAGTAGGGGTTGCGCTCGTTCATCCACTTAAGGAGACCACTCACGTGACGAGCTGACGACAGCCGTGCAGCACCTGTCCAGACGCCTTTCGGGGTCCTCCGTTTCCGGAGGATTTCGTCTGGATTTCAAGCCCTGGTGAGGTTCCTCGGTTAGAGTCGAATTGAACCACATGATCCACTGCTTGTGCGAGTTCCCGCCTATTTCTTTGAGTTTTAATCTTGCGATCGTACTTCCCAGGCGGCAGGCTTAACGCGTTCGCTACGCCACTGGAAGGGTCGATGCTCCCAATAGCTAGCCTGCATCGTTTAGGGCGTGGACTACAAGGGTATCTAATCCTTTTTGATCCCCACGCTTTCGCGATTGACCGTCAGCACGGCGCCAGTAGGCTGCCTTCGCTTTTGGTGTTCCGTACGATATCAGTGGATTTCACCCCTACACCGTACGTTCCGCCTACCTCTCACCGGCTCGAGTCGTGCCGTTTCCGCTGCAGGCTTGGGGTTGGGCCCCAAGGTTTGACAGCAGACTAACACGACCGGCTGCTCGCGCTTTACGCCCAGTAATTCCGGATAACGCTCGGGGTCTCTGTATTACCGCTGCTGCTGGCACAGAGTTAGCAACCCCTTATTCTCTAGGTACCGTCAAAATTCTTCCCTAGCAAAAGCAGTTTACGACCCGAAGGCCTTCTTCCTGCACGCGGCATTTCTCGATCAGGGTTTCCCCCATTGTCGAATATTCTCGACTGCTGCCACCCGTAGGTGTACGGACCGTGTCTCAGTTCCGTCGTTGAGGGTCGCGCTCTCACGCCCCCTACCCGTCATAGCCTTGGTGGGCCGTTACCCCGCCAACAAGCTGATAGGACCTAGGCCGCTCCCCCAGCGCCTTACGGCTTTACCGGTGAGGGACCATCGGGAATTAGCGGATCTTTCGACCCGTTGTGCCCGACTGGAGGGTACGTACCAAGGTGTTACGAACTCGTTCGCCGCTAGGTATCAACGGTCGGTCAGCTTGATGTAATCGCACTGACCTTCCAAAGATACCCCGCTCGACTTGCATGCCTTATCAATGCCGCCAGCGTTCATCCTGAGCCAGAATCAAACTCTCTTCATAGACTCTCGCTTTCGTTGACTGTGTCGAATTGGAAAGGGACCGTTGTGCTCACATAACACAACCCCGATTACCTCCGGATGCCGGAAGCAATCGGGGTTGTACTAACGGTTTGGTTGTTATCCTTCGATGATATCTCGCATGGAGGTACCTTCGGCACTCGCCGGACCAGTATACAGGAACCCCGTCCACAGTCAAGACCGCCGTTTTCCTGCCTTGCCGGCAGGCAGGCGCCATGCCGCTATCTTCGCATGGTCGCCCGAAAGGAGGACTTTCGGCACCCGCCAGCTCCCGAACACTTCCGGCTTGGTGTACTGCGGATGGTCTTCTTTGGTCTGACTGTCGGCGTCGTGCATGAAGCCCGGAACCAGCCGCGCGACCGCTTCGATGACTGCCATGGCGGCGACTTCCCCGCCGTTGAGCACGTACGGACCGACGGAGACGACTTCGTCCGCGATGTGGTCAGCCACGCGCTCGTCCACGCCCTCGTACCGGCCGCAGATGAACACCAGCTGGTCGTATTTGGCCCAACGCTTTGCCGTCGCCTGGTCGAACTGCTTTCCGCGGGGCGAGAACAGGATGACGCGGGATTTCTTGGACTTCTTGATCGCCTTCACCGCCTTTGCGATCGGCTCCACCTTCATCACCAGCCCCGGCCCGCCGCCGTAGGGTTTTCCGTCCACCGTCTGATGTCGGTCGGTCGTCCATTTGCGCAGGTAGTGCGTACGGATGGAAATCAGGCGTTTGTGGAGCGCCTTGGAAATCAGGGATTCTTTGAGGAACCCGCTGAAGATATCAGGGAAAATAGTGATGATGTCGAACTTCA
>DATJZE010000024.1:0-7542 GCA_035499235.1 Minisyncoccota bacterium
CAAGGTGCTCATCGAGTCGTCCATCGCGGGCAAGGAAGACCCGCTGCGCGGACTCAAGGAGAACGTCATCATCGGCCGCCTCATCCCCGCCGGCACGGGCCTGAAGGAAGAACTGGAGAACGCCTGAACTTCGGTATCAACGCGCCCCTTGCGGGGCGCTTTGATTTGTGGCATATTCATGTTCTGGAGGTGAGCGTGACGGTACGAAAGCACCCGAGACTCAAGCCGCACGAGGCGTTCGCGGAGCGGATGGACGCGAAGGTCGGTCAGGAGCGGGTATCCACCACGGCGGTATTCATTGCACGCATGGTCATCCGGCGCGGCTATGCGGGACGGGCCCGACGCATGCGTGGCCACGGTCCGGACCGGGACGAGTGCCCAGGAGAGAGGTGAGCGGGCGGGGAGCATAACTCCCCGCTTTTCTTTCAGCTATTGCCAAGCACTTCTGTATGTGCTATATTCATGATTGAGGTGATACATGAAGAAGGTGTACGTGCTGACGCTCACCGGAGCCAGCAGGATCAGTCTCGCCCTTCCTGATCAACCCCCGTTCTGGACATTGGATTTCTCCGGCACGCTGACCTGCGTCGGGGCGTTCAAAGAAGCGAAGAACCTTTTGCTCAGGCTCGGCGAACATGTGCCCGAGGACGGCATCGAGCTGATGACCACAAGCGACAAGCGGGCACCGATGACGTTGACCTACCTGGTCACCACGGTCCCGGTCGAGATGATGACGAAGGCAGTCGTGTAGCTCGGCCAGGCAGGGGACTCGGTTCCCTGCCTTTTCTTTTCAATAATTTGGTATACTAGGGGAGTACAAGACCTGCTTTTTTCGTGGCAAAGAACGGCAAGAAGAAGAACCGGAAGAGGGACGAAGACGAGAAGGAGGGCGGCTTTTCCATCGGCGTCTCGCAAGAGACGCGCAACTCCATCGCCGGCATCCTCTGCCTTCTCATCGTGGTGGTCAGCATTCTGGCGTTCTGGGGTCGCGCCGGCATGGCCGGGGCGTACTTCAACCAGGGCGCGCGGGCGCTGTTCGGCTGGGGCTTCTTCATCATCCCCATCGCATTCCTGATGCTCGGGGTGGCGTTCATCAAGTCCATCCATCGCAAGATCGCGACGTCAGCCATCCTGGGCACGCTCCTGTTCGTGCTTGCGGTGCTGGGCATCTTCTACTCCATCGGCCAGGGCGACACCGCCCAGCGCATCATCCAGGGCGGCTGGCTCGGCGTCGCGCTCGGCTGGCCGCTCTACTCGTTCGTCGGGTTCATCGCCGCGATGGTCATCCTCGTCGGTCTCGTCGTCGTCTCCATCCTTCTGGCGCTGGACGTGCCCATCTACCAGCTGTTCATGCGCACGACGCCCGAAGAAGAGGCCGCCAAAGAGGAGGAGATGAAGGCGTCCGACATCCAGCAGCTCGTCGTCAAATCCGGCGGTAAACCGCTGACGGAAGCACCGATGCCGGTTCCTGCACCGGCCCCGAAGAAAGACGAGACGCGTGAGTTCGTGGTGAAGGCGATGAAGTCGGGCAACTGGCGCCTGCCGCCCACGGATTTCCTCTCGGTGGACCAGGACCATGCCTCATCGGGCGACATCAACGCCAACGCGACCATCATCAAACGGACGCTGGCGAACTTCGGCATCGAGGTGGAGATGGGCGAGGTCTCCGTCGGCCCCACCGTCACGCAATACACGATGCGACCGGCGGTCGGCGTCAAGCTGTCGCGCATCACGGCGCTGTCCAACGACCTGTCGCTTGCCTTGGCTGCGCACCCCATCCGCATCGAAGCGCCCATCCCGGGCAAGTCGCTGGTCGGCATCGAAGTGCCCAACAAGAAGGTATCGCTCGTCGGTCTGCGCAATCTCCTGGACGCCGAACAGTACCGCAAGTCGCCGTTCCTTCTACCGCTGGGGCTGGGCCGCGACGTGTCCGGCGAGGCGGTGTTCGCAGGCCTGGACAAGATGCCGCACCTGCTCATCGCGGGGCAGACCGGCAGCGGCAAGTCGGTCACCATCCACGCGCTCATCCTGTCCATGCTCTACAAGTACGGGCCGGAGCTCCTGCGCTTCATCATGGTTGACCCGAAGCGCGTGGAACTGCCGCTCTACGACGGCATCCCGCACCTCCTGAAGCCCGTCGTCACCGACAACAAGAAAGTCCCGGCCATCCTCAAACAGCTCGTGATGGAGATGGAGACACGGTACGTGCGCCTGCAGGAGGCCAAAGTGCGCGACGTCGTCGGGTACAACGAGCAGGCGACCAAGCGGGACGAGCCGCTCATGCCGTTCATCATCGTAGTGATGGATGAGATGGCCGACCTGATGAAGACCTACGGCCGCGAAGCGGAACCGGCCATCGTGCGGCTGGCCCAGATGGCCCGCGCCGTGGGGATCCACCTCATCCTGGCGACCCAGCGGCCCGAAGTCTCGGTGCTCACCGGACTCATCAAGGCCAACATCAACGCCCGCGTCGCGCTGCGCGTCGCCAACCAGCTGAACTCGCGCATCATCATCGACCAGGCCGGCGCCGAGACGCTCTTGGGCAACGGTGACATGCTGTTCGTCGGCTCCGACACGGCCCAGCCGCGGCGTCTGCAGGGTCCGTTCGTGGCGACGCACGAGATCGAGGCGGTCGTGAAGTTCATCAAGACGCAGGCGGAAGAACTCGGCCTGGCCACGGAATCCGACCAGCTCGCGGAATCGTTCGAGAAACCCGCGGGCGGGCCGGGGATGGGGATGGGTCTGAACGGCGACTCCGGTGAGACCGAAGACGAGCGCTACGACGAAGCGCGCACGATGGTCATCGAACTGCAGAAGGCGTCCGCATCGCTCTTGCAACGACGTATGGGGTTGGGGTACGCCCGTGCCGCACGCATGCTGGATATCCTGGAATCGCGTGGCGTCATCGGGCCGGGAGACGGCGCAAAGCCGCGCCAGGTCTACATCGGCCGTGACGGCAACGTGACCGGCGGTCCGATGCTCCAGAACGCCACCGGCGTCGGGGCGGACACCCCCGAAGCGGAACGTACCGAATAACGTATTCACCATGCTCAGCATCCTGTTGGTCTGTGCGGTCATCGGGGTAGCGGACACGACGTATCTGATCTGGCACAAGTTCGCGGGCACGGATGTGGCATGCATCGGGTTCCCGAAGGCGTGGTGCCGGCGGGTCCAGTACGCGCGGCAGTCGGTCACCATGGGCGTGCCGAACTCCATCTGGGGGTTCCTGATGTACGCGGCCATCCTGTTCTTCGTCGTGATGCAGCCGGCGTTGCCGTTCTGGCCGTTACAACTCATCGTGCTCATCGGGTTCCTGTTCTCGTTGTACTTCACGTACGTGCAGGCGTTCGTCCTGCGCGCGTTCTGCACGTGGTGCGTCATCTCGGCCCTCAACTTCTTCGTGATGTTCTGGGCGGTCTTCCTGAGGTAGCACCATGCTGTTCGGATTCCACCCGGTCATCCACGTGACGGTGCGCCAGTTGGTGCACTTCCGGTACGCCATCTTCATCCCGTTGGCGATCTTCGAAGGGACCACGGTGGCGTTTTTGTCGGGCGTGCTGGTAGGAGTCGGCGTGTTCAACCCGTGGATCGCCTACGCGGTGCTTATCGTGGGGGATGTCATCCCCGATTCCATCTGGTACTGGGCGGGCCGGCATATCCAGAAGCGCGACCTGCTGAACCGGTTCGGACGTCACATCGGACTGACCGAATCGCGTCTGCAGTTCCTGCTGAACCTGTGGCGGAAGCATCCGTCCAAGACCGTCGTCCTGTCCAAGCTCGCGTACGGCATGGGGGCGCCGATGATGACCGCCGCCGGCTACGCGCAGGTCTCCTGGAAGCGCTTTTACGGCACGGCGGTACCGACGTCCGCCATCCAATACGGCATTCTGATGCTTCTGGGTGCCGGGGCGCATACGTCCTACCGTGCCATCCTGCCCTACGTGCACCGTGCCGGACTGTTGGCCGCCATCTTCACCATCGTCATCCTCGTCATCGCGGCGCTTTCGTCCTATAAAGCCCGTCAGACCCTCATCCCATAGATTCGCACGCTTTCTTGCGCTCCGGGGGCGTACGCGCTATGCTCTTCCCGCATTATAAATCCACCACCATGGCCAAAAAGGAACACAAAGTAGAGTCCAATAAGCCCGTCGACCTGGCGGTCCAGGAGATCCAGGAGAAGTACGGCGAAGGGTCCATCATGAAGCTCGGCGAGGCCAAGCGGGTGGACGTGGACGTCATCCCGACCGGCTCCATCTCGTTGGACATCGCCCTGGGGGTGGGCGGCATGCCCCGCGGGCGCATCGTCGAGGTCTACGGTCCCGAATCGTCAGGCAAGACGACGCTGGCGCTCCACCTGGTGGCCGAAGTCCAGAAGATGGGCGGCGTCGCCGCCTACGTGGACGCCGAACACGCGCTGGACCCGGAATACGCCAAACGCATCGGCGTGAAGATCAACGAACTGCTCATCGCCCAACCCGACAACGGCGAGCAGGCGCTGGAGATCGTGGAGACGCTGGTCAAATCCGGCGGCGTCTCGCTGGTGGTCGTCGACTCGGTCGCGGCACTGACGCCGCGTGCGGAGATCGAAGGCGAGATGGACCAGCAGCACATGGGATTGCAGGCCCGTCTGATGTCGCACGCGCTGCGGAAGCTCGCCGGCGTGTCCGCCAAGTCCAATACGACGGTGCTCTTCATCAACCAGATCCGCCACAAGATCGGCATCATGTTCGGCAACCCGGAGACGACGACCGGCGGGTTGGCGCTCAAGTTCTACTCCAGCGTCCGGCTGGACATCCGCCGCGCCGCGCAGATCCAGTCCGGCGAGAAGATCATCGGCAACCGCGTCAAAGTCAAAGTGGTCAAGAACAAGGTCGCCGCGCCGTTCCGGACCTGCGAGTTCGATATCCTCTACAACGAGGGCATCTCGATGCACGCCGACCTGGTCAATGCGGGCATCCAGCACGGCGTCGTCGCCAAGATGGGCTCCTGGTACGCCTATGACGACACGAAGCTCGGCCAGGGGATGGAGGGCGCACGCCGCTTCCTCAAGGAGAATCCGAAGCTCACCCGTGAGATCATGGCCAAGGTGAAGAAGGCCGCGGAGGAGCGGGCGAAGGAAGAGTCCACCGCGGTGAACATTCCGAACGAACCGGAGGAGAAGTGATGCGCTGGGTGTATCGGTTGGTCCTGAAGGCGTCCACATCGGACGAGCAGCACCTTGACCTGTTGCGACCGCTCGCGCACCACGCCGCGATGGTGCGCAGATACAAGGAGGAAGTCGCCGGCATCGAGGCTGCGGCTTGCGAGAACCTGCCGTATCACGACGAGAGCCTGCGCCACGCGAAGCGCGACCTTGCCGGCTACCAGACCAAGCTGGACGACGCCGTCAGAGCGTGTCTGAAGGCGGGCATCGTCGGCTGGAAGATCCGACTGGCGTGCCGCTGACCCACGACGTGGTACACTGGATTGCACCTTGTCGGACGGGCCATGCCCATGGCCGATGAAGGATAGCGGTTCGATCCCGCTACATCGGTCGGGATTGCGTGGCCACGGGAGGGCAAAGTCGCCGCGGCGCTTCAGCGCAGGAGATGCGCATTGGTGAGGGCGGCACGTCCCCTTGGCCCGTCCGCGCACCACGAAGACCGCCCCCTTTTCGGGAGCGGCCTTTCTTTCTATTTCCTGACCGTCTGGTTGCGCGTGTACGGCATCAGCGCCATGTACCGGGCGATTTTGATGGCGTTGGCGACGCGCCGCTGGTCCTTGTTGGACAGCTTGTTGCGACTGGCGGGCTTGAGTTTGAATTCGGACGAGACGAACTTCCGCAAAAATGCGGTGTCCTTGTAGTCGATCTTCGTGACGACGTCGTTGTGCAGGATTGAACGTTTCATGGGTTAAAAGGGTAAGTCAGTGTCTTTAATGGGCTTCGGTTCCTCCTCGATGCCGGCGACCGTGAGCTCGTCTTCGTTGATGACGGGGATCTCAGGCTCCGCCTGCGGAACTGCGGGACGTTTCACATCGGTGACCGTTGCCGTGGGGGCAGGCGCGGGAGCGCCATACGGGCGCGGGCCGAGCTGCATGTTCTCGGCGACGATCTCGGTGACGTACCGCTTGGCGCCGGTGTTCTTGTCGTCCCATGAGCGGGTCTGGAGGCGTCCTTCGAACAGGGCAAGTCCGCCCTTCTTGAGATACTGACTGCAGATCTCGGCCAGCCGGCCCCACGCGATGATGGTGTGGAACTCGGTGGCCTCCCGCTTCTGACGAGTGGCCTGATCGTTCCAGACCCGCGAGGTCGCCAAGCGGATGGTGGCCACCTGCTGGCCCGACGGCGTGGAGCGCACGTCAGGGTCCTGGGTGAGCCGTCCGAGGAGGAATACCTTGTTGAGGTTCATGGCCTAGAGGTTACCGATGATGTCCTCCAGCTGCTTCTCCAGCTTGCCCTTGTCTTCGGCCGGCTTCTCCGGCGTGGTCTTCTTGACCGCCGCGTTCTCGCGGGCCTGCTGGGCCGCTTTGCGCTCCAGGTGCGCCTGCTGTTTGGCGGCGCGTTTGTCGGACTCGGCTTCCAGTTTCAACGTGACGAACCGCAGGACTTCGGGACGCGTGCGCGCCCACTCGGTCAACGCGGCCAACAGCTCGTCGGACTCGGTGGTGAACTGCACCCACGCGAAGAACGACTGCGTCTGGTGCTTGATGGGATACGACAGCCGCTTCGGCTGCGGCTGTTGGGCGAAGGTGATGACTCCGCCATGTTGTGAGATCATCTGCTCCACCTCGGCCCACAGGGCGGGCACGCGGGCCTCGTCCAGTTGGGTCGTGATGTGGCAGGCGAACTCGTAGTTCCGTGGTTCTACCATGTGGTCGTGTGGCCTTCCCCCGAAGGGGAAAGCATGGTTGATACGGCGTTTATACTAGCAAATACGCGGTCCGATGTCAAACATTGGACACATAACCGTTTCTATGCTATGATGAATCCCGGAGGCAGGTCCATGCACAAAGTGTGGAATGCGGTCTACTTCGTCATCGCCGTCGTGCTCCGGATGGCTGGGATCAGGCAGTTCCCGGCCGACTGACGGCCGCGGTGGGTCGGTTCTTCGTGCTCGTCGGTGAGTTCATCTATCTCGCCGGGTTCCACGTCATCATGTGGCTCATCGGCGAGAAGTTCTCCGACGAATACGACCACGACCAGTGAGCATACGGCCAGCCCCGACGGGAACGTCGGGGCCTTTTCTTTTTTGATGGCATGTGGTATAACAGACCGTCCCCATGAGATGCCGAACATCTCCTGGGCCAGACGAGCTGGCCCGGACCGGGACGAAAGGTCGTTCCCATGGATACGTTCGTGAAGAAGGGCGAGGACGATCTCGCCGAGGCCACGCGCCGTCAACACCTGGGAAACAGGTTCCTCAGCATCGCTCTCTGGGGGCTCGCGATAACCTCGGGCATCACCGGCGTCGCGGCGGCCAACACGTCCGCAGGGACCCTGCACAGCGTGCTTGTCGCCGGAGTGTGCACCGCGTCAGTCCTCGCCTTCCTGGTGTTCTTCGG
>DATJZE010000025.1:0-12280 GCA_035499235.1 Minisyncoccota bacterium
GGATGGATCGTAGCGATCAAGGTGCTTCCATACGTTCACGAAGGATTGCTGCGTGATGTCTTCGGCGTCATCGGAGCTTCCGACGAACCGCCGCACGAACGAATGCACGGGACCGATGTACCGCTCGAACAACCGTCGCAACGCCGCATCATCGCCGCGGGTCGCGGCGACGGCGAGTCGTGCATCGATGTGATCGTTGGTTTCCATGCTCTGCGGAGGGGGAGAGATTCGAACTCTCGATACCTTTCGGTATGCCGCCTTTCCAAGGCGGTGCACTAGACCACTATGCGACCCCTCCAAGCGGCCTATATCTTACCACGGTTTTGCCTCATCAGCAATGGCGACCGCGGCGGGCGAATACAGGATAACGGCCGAAAGGAACAACTTGGCACGGCGCTGCGCCCCATGCCATGCATCGGCCAATGTGTCATAGGTCCGGATGCCGTGCGCCCACTCACCGAGCGCGGCCTTCATCGCCGAAGTCGCGCTTCCCGAGACGAAGAATATGTTGTTCGGGTTCATGCGTGCGACGATACTATCCGCCCACGCCCCGTAGGCATGGTCTCCGTCGCCTCCCGCGATGAGGATGCAGTTGGGACCGCCGAACCGATGGACTGCCGCGGCGCCGCGCGCGGGAGTGGATGCGTGCGAATCGTCGACGATCGTCAACGTGCGGTCACGGTGGACGACCTCCTGGCAGTGCGGTATCTGCGGAAGCGTCGTGCATCGACGGCGGATGGTCTCCATCGGAACGCCCACGAGCCGCGCGACCGCGACGGCCGCCGCTTGGTTGGACTCGTAGTCGTCGGTATCGACCACGGCAGAACACGCGCCACGAGGCGGAGATTCCATGAGCGCGACCCGTGCGCGGCTGCCAAGCATGGACATCATAGGCTTGTCCGACGTCGGACCCACCGCGATGGCGTCCCCGATGAGGTGCGCCGCCCAGACGGCGGTCGTCGTTTTGCCGTTCGTGCCGGTGATGCCGATGAGCTTTTTCTTCCATGCGGCTGCGAACAGCACCCGCTCGTCCGCCGCTTCACCGCGGCCGGTCGCGAGCAGTTGCCGCATCAAGCGTTCGTAGTCGTTCCCGTCGCGTGCGTTCCGTTGGAGGAGCGATGTCGTATGGCGGCGCACGGCGGCGTCGCGCACGATGACCCGCGCACCCTGCCCGAGCAGCCACGCCGCGGTGTGTGCGGTCGTCGTCTCGAACGTTCGCGAGCGGTACGATGTCGCCATGCCTGCAATCCTACCCTGCCTGTACACAAAGAAAAGCCGCCAACGAGCGGCGGCTGATTCAGTCTGGAGTTACGAGGTTGAGTCGCTTATCGACCGTGATTCGCCTGTCGTACCGAAGTTGGAGGAGCGCGGATTGCATTTCGCTCAGCAGCAGCCCCGGTGCCTTCGTCCGCACGATATCGAACGCGTCACCCGTGCTGATGGGTTGCCGGGTCTCAACGACATCAAGGAGCAACTTCGGCGCAGCCGCCCTGAGACGGAGCCGCCGAGGCGTATCCTGCATGGGAACCTCCGGCGATACGATGCCCGATTATTCCATCCCGCGCAAGATGCGAATGCGGTCCTCCAGCGGCGGATGGGTCATGAATAACCGCGTGAACCAGCTGGAACCCTGACGGCCGCGGAACGGATTCGCGATGTACAGATGTGCCGTCGCATTCGACGCGCGAGGCAGCGGTTCCTGGTCCGTCCGGATCTTCTCCAGCGCGCTCGCCAGACCCTCGGGATACCGGGTCAGGAGCGCTCCGGACGTGTCCGCCAGATATTCGCGCTTGCGCGATACGGCGAGTTGGATGAGCGTCGCGGCGATCGGTGCGAGGACCGCCGATACGATGGCGAGGATGAACAGGATGCCGCCGCCGTCCCGGTTGTCCCGTCGTCGGTTGCCGCCGAACATCGAGATGCGCAGGAAGATGTTCGCCATCGCGGCGATGATGCCGCCCAGTACCACGACGATGGTGGACACGAGGATGTCGCGGTTGCCGACATGTGACAGCTCATGGGCCAGGACGCCCGTCAGCTCGTTGTCATCCAGGCGTTCAAGCGCCCCCTCGGTCACGGCGACCGCGGCATGCGTGGCATCGCGTCCCGTCGCGAAGGCGTTGATCTGCATCCCGGGCAGCACGTACAGCCGCGGCACTGGAAGCCCTGCCGTGATGCAGAGATTCTCCACGATGCGGTAGAGCCGGACATTCTGTTCGCGCGTCACCGGCTGCGCACCGGAGCTCGCCAGCGCGATCTTGTCCGAGAACCAGTACGCACTGATGTTGCCGACGATGCTGACCGCCGCGAAGACGTAGAGGATCGTCGGGTCCTGGTAGACCTGCGAGAATACCCACCCGAGTCCGAGGAGCAGCGCGAAGATGACCGTCATCAACAGCCATGTCCTACGGACGTTGGAGTCCTGATGCGTGTAGAGGTTAGCCATGTGGTGAGAATTTTTCTATCAGGTGTTGCGCCACGACATGCGCGTCTGCCCGAGCTTCGTTGACCAGCCGGGTGTATCCCCCGGGCCTTGAGAATATTTCTTCGGGTTCTTTATACACCCCACGCTTCTCTTTGCGCTCGTAAATCTGCGGCGTGTTCAACATTCCGTAGACGATCCGCCCTCCCAATTTTCGTTCCAGTTCCGGAAGCGGCGTGACATCCAACAGAGCGCCCACCGCCGCGATGTCGAACGGGATGCGTGATTTCCGTAACGCATTCGCAAGCGGCAATAAGCTGCCGCCGGTCGCCAGGGTATCCGTGACGATGAGTACCCGCGCACGGGACAGCGATCGCAGATATTCTTCCAGACGAGATTCCTTATGCTTTCTCGCAAGCAACTTCATACCTCTTCCCGACCCGGCAAGAAATCGGATATCCGGGTGAGGACGCCCGTGCGCATCATAGACCGCGTTGATGACTTCTCCGATGATGCGTGTCGGTATCCGGCCCGACGCATCGTCGCCGATGATCGTACCGTAGTCGCCGCGCTCGATGGGTTCCCGCAATTCCTCAAGGATCTTCCTGATCGGAGCTTCGAGCTGTGCGATGGAGGGAGACAGACGCCGCTCCAGAGGAGGTCGCGGCGCATGTGTCGGAAGTTGTTCCATCGGACGGCCGGTTAGAACTGCACCTTGACCGGTTCGCGGGCGGCCGCCTCACCGAGCTCGAAGAAGTCCGCCTTGGCGAATCCGAACGCGCCGGCGATGAGGTTGGTCGGGAACGTCTCGCGCTTCGTGTTGAGCACGAGCACGTTGGAATTGTAGAACCGCCGTGCGGCCTGGATCTTGTTCTCCGTGTCGGAGAGTTCCGCCTGCAACGAGGTGAACGACTCGACCGCGCGCAGCTGCGGATACGCCTCGGCGAGCGCGAACAGCGACTTGAGCGCACCGGACAGTTCGTTCTCCGCCGCACCCTTGGCCGAAGCGCCCGATGCGCTCATGGCACGCGCCCGCGCCTGGATGACCTTATCCAGCGTGCCGGATTCGTGCGCCGCATAGCCTTTGACCGTCTGGACCAGGTTCGGGATGAGGTCATACCGGCGCTTGAGTTGGACGTCGATGTCGGACCAGGACTCCTTCACGCGATTCTTCGCCATCACGAGACCGTTGAACGCCGCGACCGCCCACAGGACCACGACCGCAAGAATGAGATATATCCAGATCATGATAGGATTGAGTACGCGGCTATCATAGCGCATCGGGGTGGGATTTTCAAGGTGGCTTATTGGAATTGTTCCGGTGTTCTCTGTCAAGGGAGGGAGTATGCTGTCGGCACTGCTTTTGCTGGCGGTCGCTGCCGCACCGCCGCCGACCAGGTTCGATATCTCGGTCGGATGGACGGCCATCGGTTCCTATGATCCGTTCACGCCGGCGGCCGGGACGTTCACGGCCGGCGCGCCCGGCGTGGACTCCCGGCTGGACACCGGCCTCTGGGCGTTCAGGGCAGCCGCCGATGTCATGGACCGTTCACTGCGGATGCGCCAGCTGAACTTCGAGGTCCGCCGGCGGGTCCTCCGTTTCAACGGCGTGCAGCTCGGCCTCGCGGCGCAGTATGCCGACGTCGCGCTGCGCCATGAGTCAGGCCCGGGGAACGCGGACGCCCCGGTGACACGACGGGAAGCCCGGCTGTATTGGGGCGGCGTGGACGTCTCGCGACACTTCTCATGGGCGGAGGCGTCGGTGCTTTGTGCGGCGGGTTCGTACCGGGGAAGATTCTACCGCACGCCGGACGACGAGCCGTTCACCGGCGCCGGGTTGGTCGGTGTCGATGCCCTGCCGATCACTGGCGCCGAACTGTCGGCACGGGACATCGTCATCGCCGACCGCGTGCGGATGAGCGTTTCAGCGCGGTACCTGAGGATCCTCGGCGGACACTCACCGTGGGTACCCGATTCGGACATGAGCGGTTCCCTGTCGCTGGGCGTTCGGGCCGGCACCGTGTGCGGCAAGCCGTTCTTCATCGGCGGTCTGGTGCGGCTCGGGCCGCAGGGACCGGCGCTGATGACCAATCGGGCGTTCGGTCTGCACGGAACGCTCAGGTTCAAATAGGAAGCGCCCCCGCCATCTCTGGCGGGGGCTTTTGTTAGAATCGGTATCCGACGTTCAGCGAGTATCCGGGCACCGCGGTGCGGGAGCGGTCGGACTCTGCCTGCATCGCACCGACGGTCCCCCAGGCGAAGTCCGTTTCGGTCCACATCATGGAGAGACGGAACTGCGCCTCACAGAAGAAACGGCGGAAGACCTGCCGTTGGACGCCGACTCCTGCGAACGGGATCAGCGCCGTGGAGTCCAGAGGGCCGTTGAGCACCACGTGCCGCCACGTCCAGTGCCTCGCGGAACCTTCCGTGAACGACAACGTGTTGTACGGCGCGCTCTCCATCGTCAGCCACGAGCCGATCCGCACGGAACCGGTGAGATGCCACGGCAACTCGTACCGGCGACCGAACGTCGTCTCGATGCCGAATCCGTCCGCGGGGTACATGCCCTCCTTGGTGAGCGTCACGCCGGCGCGGAACCCCCAGTAGGCCGGCCACTCGACGCCGATGCTGATGCGTTCCGCCCGTGGTCCACGGGTGTAGTGCGCCGCATCGCTGAGCCCGATGCCGGCCCGGAGCTCCGTCTGAGCCGACACGGGAACGGCGACGAAGAGGAGCGCGGATGCGAGCCAGAAGCGGTTCATTGCCCGCCTCCCTTCAACAGGGTGTAGAGCGGGCTGAATGCGGGCGTGCTCTTGCAGGTGCCCGCCAGTCCGCCGACCAGCGAATACCCCGAACACTCGGAAAAGACGTACCAGTAGATGCGGGTCGCGCGCCACGACGCATGGATGCGCGGGTACTGGTCCTTGACGTAGGCGATCTGCGCCGACTGCCCGTCGACGCCCGTCTCGGTGACCCAGATCTCCGTGTTCGCGGGCAGGCGTTGCACCTGGCGCGCCATGTCGGACATGAAGGCGCTCCCCGTGCTGTAGTAGTGGAGCGCCACGATGGGCACGTGCCCGTCGTTCGCCAGCTTCAGGATGCCCGCGTCCAGCGCACTGCGGAGGAAATCCTGTCCGCCCATGTTCCCGACCGGCGCGGCCGGGATGACCACGACGTCCAGGTTCTTCTCGGTGACGCACGATACCGCCGCGGCGAAGATGAGCGCATACTCCTGGGGCGGCATCGTGATGAAGAGCTGGACCTCGTTGCCGATCTCCCAGTAACGGATGGACGGTGTGCTCCCCACGACGCTCTGGAGCGCCGCACAAGTGTCCGGTTTCAGCATCGCGTCGGGCAGGATGCCCAGCACGTCATCGGCACCGTTGGACAGCGCCCATTGGGCGGCCATCTCGGTCTCGGGACCGACGTACTCCACGCGGATGCCCCGGACCGCGTGGTGGTCCATCAGCGGGCGAAGGTACGGCTGCTGCACGTTCAACGTCCATTCGAAGATATGGACGCCGAGGTACGGCGACCACTCCGTGAGAGCGGAAACCGCGCTGGGCGTGGTGACGGAATGACCCCCGCCGCAGGCGACGAGGAACGCCAGTGGCAGGACGACCAACAGCCTCTGCATAGGTTCTCCTTGTGAAAGGTCTGCCGCGTTGTATTACCATACTTCTTGTTTTTTGGCAAGTATCAAAAGGAAGCCCCGGTCCGAAGACCGGGGCCGGGATCACAGGGTCAGACCACTCCGAATCGCGTCCATGAACCGGGTGCCGTACTTCACGCTGGGCTCCACGCCGGAACCTTCGAACCACTCGTTCCAGGACTTGAGCATGCACCACGGGAGGTACCGCCCCCCATGGATCCTGGAATCGGCGATGATGCCGTTGGCGCGACGGATCATCTCATCGACCACGGCGTAATCCGTCTCAAGGACCGGGTTGTTGCGCCCCGGCACCTTCGTGTCGTCGAAGGCGAACTCCAACGGCAATGACAGCTTCACGTCCGGCGCGTTCGCCGAAAGCCACGTGTTCCATGCTTCGGCCATGGCTTGCCACCGGTCGAGCCAGACGACCGACAGCGTGCTGCCCAGCTCGCGCGCGACTTCGGGCAGGTAGATGCCGTACGCGGACACGGCGGCGAACCCCGGCGCGATGTCGGCCGCATCGGGCCGCACGAACGGGCGGGTCAACAGGTCGGTGCTCACGAGGAACAGCGGCATCTGACGCATGAGGTCGCGCCCGAAGTCGGCGAACGCTCCGCGATAGACGTGCGTCGGCCAGAGCATGACCACGAACCGGTCGTCCTGTCGCATGAACCGTTCCCGGTACGGCTGGAAGTAGGTCTCGTTCAGGTGCGCCAGATCGTCCGTCAGACGGTCGCGGTTCGCCGCATCGTCGAAGTCGTACCAGCCGTCGCGGGCGGACAATCGTGCCTCGCCCTCGTACAGGATCGCGGCCGGCACTCCCGAAGCGGGCGCAGAGACCAGCATGTTGAGGTACGTGTCGCCGGCGGGGTCTTGCGGCCCGCACCAGGAAACCAGCGGTGCGATGCCAGCCGTCTTCATCTGTCCCAGCTGACGGTTCAGCACGGCCGGATCCAGCGAGTCGTAGGGCCCGCCGACCGGCATCACCGATGCCTCGTCCCAGTTGTTGCCGAGCGCACCGTACCGATGCCACGTACACATGTGGGCGAGCGCACGTACCTGGAACGGACTCGGCGACGGTGAGGCCGCCGGCGTCCCCTTCGAAGGACTCGGCTCGTCCGGCAACGGACCCGCACAGCCGTACGCGCACGCAGCGGTTGCGGCAAGTCCCAGAAACTCCCTCCGATTCATATCCTTCCCTCCTAAAAGAGCAATGATATGTTGTAGCACTTAATATTACATTTGTCAACTATGAGCACGCCCCGGTCGGAGACCGGGGCGGAATTCAGCGCTGAGGCCAGTACAGTGCGAACTGGAACGGTATGGGATGGGTCTGCGTCGCCGCGTCATCGAGCGCCGGTGACGGTCCCACCAGCACGACAGGGTGGAAGCCCGTGCGGGGACGCATCTTCGCGTACTCGTAGAACCCGTCCTCGGCCTTCACCTTCACCCAAGTGCACGTCGAGATGCCGTCCGTCGTGATCGGACCGGCGGCCAGGCCTGCGGGCTCGTACGCCTCGCCCCACGCATTCACGAAGTAGGTTCGTGTGTACGCCGGCTTCGTGCCGACAACCTGGAAACAGTAGTCGAACGAGATGACGTCTCCCCGCTCGAAGATCCCGGAGCCGTCGGTCGTCCCCTGACCGAAGTTCACGAACGGCCCGTGGCTGCTGAAGTACGCGATCCGGAACTCCGGCAATGCCGACGGGGATTCGGACGGCAGTGCATGTCCGCCGCCGCATGCCGCCCCGAAGACGGCCGCGAGGAACACGAACAGCAATGACCCACGCATCGTTCACCTCCCGAAGAATGCGCAGGAATACTTTACTACTTCTTTGTGTTTCTGTCAATTGCTGCGCGGATGAGGCCGCAGAAAAGCGGGTGCGGGACGAGCGGGCGGGACTGCAGTTCCGGATGGAACTGCGTACCGATGAAGAACGGATGGTCCGGCAGCTCGATGATCTCCACCAGATTGCGCTGCGGGTTCACGCCCGCGATGAGCATCCCCTTGTCTTCCAAACGCTGACGGTACGCGTTGTTGAACTCGAACCGGTGGCGGTGCCGTTCATGGATGACACCGGTGCCGTAGAGCGCACGGCTCCGCGAGCGTTCGGCAAGGTGACACTCGTACGAGCCCAGGCGCATCGTACCTCCCATGTTCTTTTCCCGTATGTGGGCGACCTGTTCCGCCATCGTCGAGATGACCGGATATCCCGTCCCCGCATCGAGTTCTGTCGTGTGGGCACCGCGCATGCCCGCGACGGTGCGGGCGAATTCGATGGTGGCCAGTTGCATGCCATAGCACAGCCCGAGGTACGGAATGCCGTGCTCGCGCACGTACCGTATGGCCCGCAGCTTCCCGGTGACGCCGCGGCCACCGAACCCGCCGGGCACGATGATGCCGCCGAATCCTTCCAGTTCACGGACGGCGCGCGGGTTCGCCTCATACGACTCGCTGTTGAGCCAGGTGATCTCGGGTCTTCGTCCCGCCGCCCATGCCGCGTGTTTGATGGCCTCGATGACCGACAGGTAGGAATCCGAGAGCGTAAAGTCGCCGGTACCGAAGTACTTGCCCACGATGCCGATGCGGATCGGTTCGGTCGCGTTGCGGATGCGCCGCACCAATCCCCGCCATCGGGCATTATCGGCCCGGCGCGGACGCATGTGGAACTTCTCCAAGATGCGCGCACCCAGCTTGTCTTTCTCGAAGTTCACCGGAACTTCGTAGATGCTTTTGATGTCGGGCGCCGAGATGATGTCATGCGGACCGACGTTGCAGAACACGGAGACCTTGCGTTTGCGCACCTCGTCGAGCGGCACCGACGAGCGGGCGATGATGATGTCCGGTTGCACGCCCGCGGACTGCATGTCACGTACGGCGTTCTGCGTCGGTTTCGTCTTCATTTCGCCGACCATCGCCGGGATGGGAAAGTAGCTGACGAGCATGCACAGCACGCGACCGGGGAACTGCTGTCGCATCAGCCGAACCGCGTGCAAAAAGACCGCGTTCTGGCTTTCCCCCACCGTACCGCCGATCTCCACCAACAGGACGTCGGCGCGGTTATGCCGCGCCGCGGCACGCAAACGTTCCCGTATCTCGTCGGTCACGTGTGGAATGACCTCCACGCACTTGCCGCCGTAGGCCAGCGCGCGCTCTTTCTCGATGACGCTCCGATATACCAGACCGGCGGTCATGTAGTTCACGCGCGGGATGCCGACGTCCAGGAAGCGTTCGTAGTTGCCGATGTCCTGGTCGCACTCCATCCCGTCGTGCGTGACGAACACCTCGCCGTGTTCGGTGGGGTTCATCGTGCCCGCATCCACGTTCAGGTACGGGTCGATCTTCACCGCCGACACGCGGAGCCCGTAGTCCTTCAGGATGCGTCCCGTGGACGCGACCGTGACGCCCTTGCCGATGCCCGACATCACACCACCGCACACGAAGATGAACCGGGTCTTGTCCGTGGACGGCACCATGGCCTCATTGTAGTCCCCCACCGGCGGAGTCCAATCCACAGGCAAGTTTGACAATTATTTGTTTTACTGAGATATTCCGCGGCGAACGTCCTGGGAGGTGTCTATGCTGTGGCCCGTCATCTGGGTCTTCGTGTACTCGTTTGTGTTCGTGTTCGTGCACCAGCTGTTCCGCCAGCCGCCGACCCTGACCATCCACATCAGCAACAAGGGCACGGTGTGCTGCGCCGACGCCGAGGGCTACGACGACGTGCGGGGCATCGGCCAGACCGAGTACGTGGCCGTCGGCCAGCTGGTCCTCAGGAACGCCGACAAGCTCCGCATCACGATCATCCGCGAGTAAGAACAGCCCCGGCCATCTCTGGTCGGGGCGCTTTCTTACTTACTGACACGGCACCGCTGAGTGCGGGTCGGACTGATTCCGGAGACGGATGAGCGGGTCCACGGCCGAGCACGGCGGCGGCTGGGGCGGTACCCATTCCTGCATCCCGTTGAACTTCCTGAAGACGTCCAGATACTCATAGGGATCGTCGTTGCCCTGCGCGTCCTGGTAGAGGTTGCGTTCCTGCCCCTCGTCACGCCACTTCGAGATGTTGGTCCCCGCCTCGATCATCGAGCCTTCGCCCCATTCGTTCCACGACTCGATGAAGATCATCTGGGCACCGTTCGTGACGGCACGCTCCAGGAAGTCCGCGATGAGCGTGATGCCGTTCCGCAGCCCGTACCGGCCAAAGCCCGGGGTCGGCTGTTTGCCGACCCGCTCTTCGAATCCGGCATAGGCATGCGCGGTCGGGATCATACCGAGATTCTCGTACGAGCGCTCGGTCGTCAGATCGCTTACGAAGAGCGGGCTGAAGTTCCATCCGCTGGGCGTGGGGACGTCGCTCCAACTCGGGTACTGTGCCTTGGCGTTCATCAGCCGTCGGTCCAGCTCGATCGTATGTCCGATCAGGCCGTCGCGGATCACCCAGGTGACGGTGCGCGGGTCGTCGGCCGTCCCGTCGAAGAACGTCATCCGCTCGCTGTCCGTCATCCAGTCCGGGTAGATGAGCCAGTACGCCGGCTTGCCGCCGATGGTGATGTAGGCGTCGCGGTATGGCGACGACTGGATCGCGGCGAGGTGACGTGCGACCTCGGCCTTCCATGGTTCCTTCTGCGTCGCGAGGTCCTCGGGCGTCGTGAGTCCCCAGCCCTCCAGAGCGACATGGAAATGCTCCTCGTGCGCGATCTGCAGCAACCCCTTGAGGTGCTGCTCGTCGTTGCCGAAGAACCGGTCGAACACGAAACGCAGGTTGGGAGCCCAGGAGTAGACGCTGGCGAAGAACCCGTCGATGCCCGCGGCCTGCGCCTGGTGGATCTGCCATCGCAAGACGTCATCACTGCCGCTGTCGTACGGTCCGATGAGCGGATACGCGGCGGAACTGATGTCGCGCAACCACGGTGCGCCCGGGATAGTCTGACATGGGTCGTCGGTCTTCCCCGACCACACCCACGGGCCCCACTGCGGCGCAGGAGGCCCGGCCGTCGAGCAACGATCCGGCGTCGCCTGGTACCACAGATGGATGAGCACGTAGACGTTGGCGCGCTCGTGCTTCGGCCATGGCGATGGCCATGGCGATGGCGACACGGCACTCGGTGAGGTCGGCATCTGGCTCCCCGGCGCGCAGGCGGCGCACATGAGCACCAGCAGCATCCACACTCGTTTCATTCGTACCCCCTTTTGGAACGAACTGTTCGTGCAGGACTAATATAAAACATTTATTGTATTTTGGCAATACTCGCGAGGGTATCACAGAAACAGCCCCGGCCATCTCTGGTCGGGGCGCTTTCTTCAGTTCTGCTTCGGCTCGGGCGGACGCGAGGGCAGGTGGTGATACCTGAGCCCGCAGTTCACGCAGTACCAACCGTCCTGCTTCTCGGTGGGCGCAGGACCGTACTGCGTGCCCCTGGTGAACGGCAGCGAAACCATCTCCGGCTCGAGTTTTCCGTGACACACCACACACTCGTCCATGAGCAGCCTCCTGTGTTAAGTATAGCATACTTATAAGATTTTGTCAAAACACAAAACCGGCCGCACGGGCCGGTTTTGGTGCCATTTCGCAGCTTAGTAGTCCCCCATGCCGCCCATGCCACCGCCGGGGGCCGGCGGGGTCTTGGGTTCCGGTTTGTCGGTCACCACGGCCTCCGTGGTGAGGATGAGCGATGCGACGGAGACGGCGTTGATGAGCGCGGTCTTCACGACTTTGAGCGGATCGATGATGCCCGCGGTGATCATGTCGGCATATTCGCCGGTCGCTGCGTCATAGCCCTTGCCCTCCTCGGATTCGGAGAGTTTGGAGACGACCTCGTTGGCATCCTTGCCGGCGTTCTCGGCGATGGCGCGCAGCGGACGCTCCAGGACGGAACGGACCACGCTGACGCCCTTGGCCTCGTCGCCGAACGCGCTCACGCCCTTGATCTTCGTTTCCGCAAGCGCACGCGCCGCATTGAACAACGCCACACCGCCGCCCGCCACGATGCCCTCTTCCAGGGCCGCGCGGGTCGCCGACACGGCGTCGTCGATGCGGAACTTCTTCTCTTTCATCTCGGTCTCGGTCTGGGCGCCGACCTTGATGACCGCGACGCCGCCCGACAGTTTCGCCAGCCGCTCGGTGAGCTTCTCCTTGTCATAGGAGCTCGTGGTCTTTTCGATCTGCGCCTTGATCTGCGCGATGCGCTTCTCGATGTCGGAT
>DATJZE010000026.1:0-7468 GCA_035499235.1 Minisyncoccota bacterium
ATGGCTTCGTCGTGCCCGTGTCGGCCAGGCAGGGTTTGAAGTCCCATCCCAACTTGTTTCGATTCGCCTCGTTAACAGTCCCACTCGTGTCACTGCAGCCATAGAACACCGAATCCCAGCGGGACAAATCACCCGCATTGCCGCCGTGACCTGTGACACTCCGAATGTCCTTGAGCGACGAACCCGCCACCGGGTCCATGTGGACGATCCGCAGGAAATCATCGGTGTTCAGGTTCTCGCTGATTAAGACCGTGTAGACCGTGCCGTCCTTCGTGATCGTCCCGGCGTAGTACTCGTTGTACACGTCGTGGTAAGACCCGCCGGAGCAGGCTCCCAAGAACCCCAGGACCAGGACGACCAGAGCGCCACAGAGCAATCGTGCGAGCATGACTCACCTCCGCTTTTAATATACCACTAAGATTTCTCTGAGTCAATCCCCGCGGACAGGGCCAGGACCAACCACCAGAGGATGCGGCCCTGCTGGAGCGTCCAGAAGAAGTGGTCGGTCAGACTGATGAACACCAGAGCGCCGAACAGCGCCAGGACGCCTACGCGCAGCAACGGTTGTGCCGCGTGCGCCCGCCAGGCACGAAACGAGATGAACGCGAGGAACGCCACCAGCGCGGCGACTCCCAAAATCCCCGTCTCCGCGTACGCCAAAAGCGGCAGACTGTGCGCCGGCTGGTAGAGGTATGACGGCAGGGCCGGGTCATGGCGCATCAGCCACGGCACAAATCCGCCGATGCCCACACCAGTCCAGTTCAAGTTCCATCCCCTGCCGGTCGACAGCGCATCGCGGGCGTAATCCAGCCGCAGCTGGACCGCCTCGTCGGAGGAATGGATGACGGCACGGGCCCACACCGAAGGCCAAAACGCCACCAGGAACACGACCGACGCCAGCAGTACGACGATGCCGACGAGCACGAGTCGTTGACGGATCGCCCGGATGTTGGGCCATGAACGGCTGATGCGGTCGCGGAACGCGGAGCATCCGACCACGACCGAGGCCAGGGCTCCTGCGGCGATGACCGTGCGCGCGAACGTCAGGTACAGCCCCCAGAGCAGGATGACACCGCCGGCTGCCCACACGAGCTGATGCCGGTTGTCGCCGGAGCCATGGCGTATGAAGAGCCACACGAGACCCGCGAGCGCCGCGAACAGCCACGCGGCGAGCACGTTCGGATGCGGGAACGTCCCGTACACGCGGAGTAGTTTGGCGCCCGTCGCATCGAAGAACACCGCCACACCGTGCAGGTCCGTCCGCAGGAGCGTCTCACCCATGAACCTGATGCCTACGTCATGCTGCAAGGCGTACTGTGCGATGCCGAGCCCCGCCTGCAGCAGCGCGCCCGTGATGAACGCGGTCACCGACGCATCGGCGTCCGCGTGCCGGAACGCCCATTGGCGGAGATACAGGAAGAACACACCGAACTCGGCAAGCCGCGCCAGTGCCATGATAGACACGACGCGGTCCACCGCCGTCACCACCGAAAGCGCCGCGGCGGCGACGACCAGGACGAGGATCCGGTCCGTGTCGTCGGCGATCTTCGGCCGCCAGCCGCGCGTCAGTGCGAGCACCATCAGACCGATGATGCAGACGTCCGAGAGCCACAACGCGCCCGACAGCCATTCCGAGAACGGACGGCTCTGCCAAAAGAACATCCGCGTCTGCCACGGCGCGATGACGAGGAACGCGTACCAGATCCATCGCTCAATGCGCGACCAGTTCATAGACCATGCCCGCGATGTACACCGCCATCATGAGCCACACGGCGACCGTCGGGAACCTGATGCGGAATTCCGGCGTACGCAGGCGGAACTTCCTGGCGCGCAGGTAGGACGACAGGATGACGACTCCCAACAGACCGCCCGCGACCGCACCGACGAGCCCGATGACGTCGATGAAGTTGCGCAGACCCGACCAGAAGAACACCAGCGGCGGGACGAGCGTCAAGAGCCACGCGGTGAGCGGTCCGGTGCGATAGTCGAAGGTGAAGCTCTCCCAGAGCGCCGTGCCCAACGCGATGTACGACGTGGAAACCGTCAGGAGGCCCAGAGCCGAACCGATGAGGATGACGGGCGTCCCCAGAAGGCCGTAGAGACCCGAGAGCGCTTCCGGCGATGTCGCGCCGCCCGAGATGCCCACGACGACGGACGCGAAGACGATGTACAACACGGCGGTGAGCGCCATCGCCCAGACGATCGCCGGCTTCATGAGCCGTTCGCGCCCGGCCAAAAGCGTCCGCTGGATGGGCACGGCACTCATGCCGGAGAACGCGAACAACAGCACGCCGTACGGCAGGAACCAGAACATCGGCGCGCCGGATGACAGGTTCGCCAGGTGCACATGCGGGAGTCCGAGCGCCGCGATAAGCGCGATGACCGTCGTGTAGATGACGATCAGGCCGGACTCCACCGTCGCCATCGTGCGTACCCGGACCAACCACAGCACGGACCAGCCCACGGCGAAGATGACTGCGTAGAGTTCGGGATTCACCGTCAGGTACTGCGAGAGGATGTTGTGGGCGAACTCGCCGAAGATGATGAGGTAGGCCAAGAGCGCGCCGTAGATGGAGAGCACATTGGCCAGCGTGGTGAACCGTCGTCCCCAGGCGCCGAGCCAGATGCGGGCGTATCCCGAGACCTGGTGGTGACCCTCCGTGGACAGCGTGAGCTCCGCGAACAGCAGGTTGAAGACGCACATGACCGCCGCGATGGCGATGAGCCACAGCGTACCGATGAAAAATCCCGCCTTCGCGAACGCGAACGGGATGCCGAACATGCCGGCCCCGACCATCGTCCCGACCAACACCGCCGCGGCGTGGTAGAACTTCCGGTCGCGGAAATACGCAGGAAGCATGGTGTTCAGTTCGGACGCTCCTCCTGCTTCCGGAGCGATTCCTGTGCGGCGGCGTTACTGCGCAATCGCTTCATCGCGGCGTCCCATGCGACTTCGTGGGCATCGCGGAGCGCCTCCGCGGGAACCCACTGCGAACCCAGAGATGTGCCGCCGTCCACGAGCACCGTTTTGGCATCGATGTCCACCTTCTTCACGCGCAGGATGACGTCCTTCGGGAACGTGCCGCCGACGTCATATGCCACGTCGTCAAGGCGCCATTCGGCCACCGGGTACTTTCCTTCGTTGCTCAACGCCGCCCGCTCGATCGCGGCCCGCCGTGACTGTTCGGTGATGTCCACCATACCGTCAGTATACCCCCTTCTCCTAAGAAATTTCCACCACCTTGGTGCGGAACGAATGACCGGACACGATGCGCAGCCGTGACGGCGGCACATCCAGGAACCGCGCGAGCGCGCGGAGCATCGCACGGTTCGCCCGTCCGTCCGCGGGCGGTTCGCCTACGGCGACTTCGTATTCGCCCGGCGCCGTCAGGGTGACGCCGGGGTTTCCGGAGTTCACGTTGACCTTGACGGTGAGTTTCATCGGCGGAACCGGGGACGATGGCCGAACCGGCGCACGCGGCCGCCGGAAATCCCGCGCTGATGGACGGGGATGTGCCGTTCGGGCAGGTCCACGGACAGTCCGGGGTGCGTAGCCACGGGCAACGGCTTGCGGATGAGCTTTTCGATGTCGCGGATCTCCGTGCGTTGGTCGGGCATGGCGAACGAGATCGCCTTCCCCTCGTGCCCGGCACGGCCCGTGCGACCGATGCGGTGCACGTAGTCGGAGCTGTGCGGGAGATCGAAGTTCACGACGAGCTCGATGCCGGACACGTCGATGCCGCGCGCGGCGATGTCCGTCGCCACCAGGACGCGGTACGCGCCCTTCTTGAATCCCTCCAGCGCCTGCTTGCGCTGGCCCAGCGACCGGTTCGCGTGGATCTCTGAAACGCGGTGTCCCATCTGGCTGACGGCGCGCGCCAGTTTCGTGGCGCCGTGTTTGGTGCGCGTGAACACCAGCACCGGCCCGTGGTACCGGGCCAAAAGGTGCGAGAGGAGCGGGATCTTGTTCTCCTTCGGGACGATGTAGAGCTCCTGCTCGACGGTTTCGGCGGCGGTCCCTGCGGGCGCGACCTCCACGCGCACCGGCATCCGCATGTGGTGCGTCGCGATGCGCACGATGTCGTCGGGCATCGTGGCCGAGAACAGCATCGTCTGGCGATCCGCCGGCTTGGGCAGCATGCCCAGGATGCGGTTGATCTGCGGCGCGAATCCCATGTCCAGCATGCGGTCGGCCTCGTCCAGGATGAGGACGGACGTTTTCTCCAGGCGGACGGCGTGCTGTTCCACGAGGTCGAGCAGTCGTCCGGGCGTGGCGATGATGATGTTCGGACGGCGCCGGATCTGCTCGATCTGTTTCCGGATGTTCTCGCCGCCGATGAGGACCGCGGTGCGGATGCCCACCGGCGCGCCGAACGTGCGCAACGCTTCGTCCACCTGCAGGGCGAGCTCACGCGTCGGCAAGAGTACCAGACCGCCGCCGGTTCCGGCATCGGTCAGCCGCTGCAGCATCGGAATGCCGAACGCCAGCGTCTTGCCGGTGCCCGTCTGCGCGATGCCGATGACGTCCTCGCCAGACAGCGCCGCCGGGATCGCCTTGTGCTGGATGGGCGTGGGTACGGTGAACTGGAGCGATTCCAGGACGCCCATGAACAATTCGTTGATACCAAGACCCTCGAACGAGGGCTGACCGTTCTCTTGCATGTGTTGTGACGATACGTGACCCGAGGTCTATCTGCTGGGTCGCGATGACACAACGATATCCGAGAGTCTCGTCCCGGCTACTGCCGGAACTCCGTATTCGTAAGTACCGAGTATAGCAGGTAATCGCCGATGCGTCAATGTGTCGCGAACGCGATGGTGAGCTGCAGAGCCGTGGCGAACACGCCCCAGACGAGATAGGGCACCAGCAGCCAGACGACCGGCTTTGAGACGCGCCATGCGCGCCCGACGACGTAGATGAGCGACGCAAGGACTATGACGATATCCACCGACGCCGGCCAGAGCGGCTTGAGGCCCAGCTCGATGGGCGTGAACAGCAGATTGGCGATCCAGTTGATGCCCAATGCCCAGAGCACGGCGCTCGGCATCCGTTTCTTCATCCAAAGATGGACGGCGACGATGGTCGCGGCGATGAAGAGCGGGTAGATGATGCTCCACGCCACCCCGAACCACCACGAGGGCGGCGCCCACGCGGGCAGGTTCACGGCCGAATAGAATTGTTGGTAGGTCAGCATGATCAGTCCTTGCCAGTATAGCACCATGAAACGACCCCGCACGACGGTGCGGGGCCCGGGAACCGATGATTACGAGAGCACGACGAGCGTGGCGACGGCACCGTATTCGTCCGCGAGACGGCGCCTGCCCTTGCGCTCCTGGCAGCGGCATCCGGCGACGAGGCACTGGTGGGCCTTGGCCTTCTGCTCCGACGTCAGACTGACGCGGTGCATCAGCCGGATGATGGCCTTGGCGCTGATGTGAACGCCGTTTGCGGCGTAGTGCTCCAGCGTCTCCATGAACTCGGCCGGAGTGACGGCCTCCTGGGCCTCCAACTCTGCGAACGTCTTCGCCATGTGCACCTCCGGTTGACATAATATCATGATTCCCCTAATCTGTAAAGCGGAGGTGACCGATGCTCCGTGCGATTTGCATCCTCCTGGCGTTCTGTGCGCTCTGCGCGGGTCACTGGCTCGGGGCCGTTCTCTTCGGCATCCTCGCGGTCATCGCGCATAAGCGGTAGGCGTGGGGGGGGGTGGTCATGCTGGATATGTTCATTTTCCGCCTGACCGAACCGTTGTGCGCGCACTGCCCGGACCGCCGCAACGATGGCCTGATGGAGTGGCAGTGGTGGTTCACCGAGGATGGTGCGAACCACATCGAGCTCATCATCGCCTGCCGAACGTGCGATGCCAGGGTCCGCATCCCATTCTCGGAGATGCGGGCACGGCTGCACTTCGGCCAGCCGTCGCCCTCGGATCCGTCTGAGCAAGAAGAGGCACCGGCCGACGGGCCGCCGCCGTCTCGTCGTACCGTCAGTCACAGTCGCGTGTTCACCAAGTTCGACGAGGTGCTCTTCAAGAAGTGGGGCATCTCGACCGAAGGCATCAGCATCGCCCCGTGACCGTTCCGCCCCGCATCCGTGCGGGGCGTTTCCTTGGCTATGGTATACTGGTCGGGTATCAATCACCACGACACCCCATGAAGAAGATGACGTGTTCGGCGATGGGCGGACCGTGCGAAGAAGAAATCACGGCCAACACGCCCGAAGAGATGGCAGCCAACGGGATGAAGCACCTCGAAGAGGCGCACCCGGAGATGGCGGTGAAGATGAAGGCGATGTCCAAAGAGGACAACGACAAGTGGATGGAGGAGTTCAGGAAGAAGTGGGACGCGACGCCTGAGATGTAAGACGGAAAAGGGAGGCCCCGCCGGCGACGGCGGGGCTGTTCGTTATCCGATCTCGACCGTGTGGAGCTGCACGCCGCCGGCGGCGTTCACCGAGAGCCACGAGCACTCGTCGTTGACCCAGCAGCCGCAGTTGTGCGAGACGACCGCGCGTTCGCCGAGCTTGAACCGGGTGCCGCGGACCGCCTCGTGGCTGTGTCCGCCGATGACGTGGTCGGCACCGGCCGTCGCGCCGTAGGCCGCCAGCGCGGGCGGCAGGAGACGGCACAGGAATTTCCGCCGTCCGGTCGTCGCCCGTTTCTCCACCCAACGGCTGAACCGCCCGTCGTGCGTGTCCAGCCGTTCGACGGCGCCGCGGAACACCGTGGTCGCCAGTTCCGGCACCCACCGGTGGTGCAGCCATTCCGGGTCCAGCGTGTGGCCGTGGATAGCCAGCCACGTCTGACCGGCAAGCTCCCACCGCAGGGACTCCACGAGCGGGTACGGCAGATACGGCGTACGCAGCCGGATCAGCCGCTCGTGCTTGTTGCGGTCATGGTTGCCCTCGATGACGATGACCTTGCTGACGCCCTCGTGGTGCACCGCGGCCAGGAATTCCATGAACGCGCGGTGGCTCTTGGGCAGGCGGGCGAACTTCCGTTCCGAGAAGAGCTCGTCGCCCTCCGTAAGGTCGCTGATGTGGTCCACGAAGTCGCCGACGATGACGAACTGGCGCGGCGCCGAATGGTGGTACAGCGTCTCCCAGATGCGGTGCAGGACGCGCACGTGGCTGCGTTTGGACCCCAGGTGGATGTCCGACGCGGCCGCCGTGTCCATCGTGACATGCGTCATGGGAACCCCCGCTGAAAAGAACGCATCCAGTATACCACCGGGCGAAAAGAAGCGCCCCGCCGGCGACGGCGGGGCTGTTCCTACTTCGTGGCGCACTCCTTGAGCTTCAGCTTGAGATTCGCGGTGACCCGCTGAACCGTGAAGACGAAGCAGACCGAACCGTCGTCGGCGCGCTTCGCGGTGAAGCTGTGCGGGCCGGGCTCCACCGAGACCTCGCACCGCACGTCCGGCGGCGCCTCGCACCGCATCTTGGCCTCGTCGTCGACGAAGAACT
>DATJZE010000027.1:0-5340 GCA_035499235.1 Minisyncoccota bacterium
ACTTGCAATGTCAAGTATGCGGTGCTATACTATGCGCCGGAGGTGAACCCATGCGGTTCGCGGTGAAGCCGGTCGCGTTCCTGGCGGTCATTCTGGCCGCCGCCACGGTCGGTGCGCAGACCCCCGATCCTGAGAAATGGACGTTCGATTCGTTGACCGTGAGCGCGGGTGAGGACGCCCTCTCCAGCGGCATCACGGGTTCCGTCTGGCTGAAGAAGGACCAGCAGCGCTTCAACTTCCTGGTCCAGCAGAAACAGGGCTGGTTCATCTATGGCCGGCAGTTCACGGTGGGCAAGCTGGAGGGTCTCGTCGCGGGCTCCGTGGGACACTTCGACGGCGCCCCGTGGATCGGTCCGTACGTGACACTGGACCTGCCACTCGGCAAGGTCGCCGGTCAGAAGGTCTCGGTCGGCACCATGCAGTGGCCGGTCATCCAGGCCTGGGTGCCCGACGGATGGAAGGGCAAGCACGAGAGCACGCCCTACATCGGGTACTTCGCGAGTGTGCAGGCCTCCGTCGGCCCTCTCGGTCTCTCCCTGGGGCGCCTGGACTTCCTGGACGACCCCATCAACTGGCTGCCCGGGGTGAGTTACACCGCCAACGTCCGCAGAGACTTCTCGGTGACCTCAAGCGTGACGCGCAACACGAACGCCAAGCGGTGGATGCTCTACGTGGGCGCCACGTGGAAGATCAGTTCCTGACAGCCGACCCCCGCACCATCCGGTGCGGGGCTTTCTTATTTCAGGTATCGCGACCAGGCGGAGCGCTGGGCGGCGGTGAGACGCATCGCGCGGGCGATGATATCGGCGAGGTCGGCGGTGCGGAAGGAGACGCCGTCGCCCAGTTCCATCCGTTTCCAACCGGCGCTGCGGGCCAGCGCATCCACGGCGTACAGGTGCTGGACGGCATCCAGGACCAGCGGCGGTATCTGGTCGGCGGCATAGTCATTGACCGCCTTGGCGGCCAGGTGGGTCATGCCTTCCCCGGCCAGCGCCACTTCGTAGTAGGCGTCGTAGGCGCGCGGCGTTTCGGTCGGTGAGGGGAGCGCGACTTCCGTGCCGTGGTGGCGAACCAGCGAGACGATCACCAGCACCGCGGCCACCAGGAGGAGTAGGCGGAAGACGATGACATACGCGTTATCGGCGAGCCACTCCGCCAGCTGGCCGCCCCAGCCGGGACGCGCACGGAAGAGCGGGCTGGGAAGCTGGGCTCCCGAGCCGTTCGTCAACAACGGCGGCTGGCTGGTCATGCACCCGTGGTAGCACCCTTCAAACCCTCCTGCAAGGCCGAGAATATCCGGTCCAGGTCGCCGTCCATGGTGCGGCCGATGTTGGACCAGGATTCCTTGATGCGATGGTCGGTGACGCGGTCCTGCGGGAAGTTGTAGGTGCGGATCTTCTCCACGCGGTCGCCGGTGCCGATCTGGGCGCGGCGCTCGTCGGTGACGTTGCCGGTGGCCTCCAACCGCTTGATCTCGGCGAGCTTGGCGCGGAGGATTTCGGTCGCACGCTCACGGTTGGCGCCCTGTGAACGCTCTTCGCGGGATGACACGACGATGCCCGACGGCTTGTGCAGGACACGGACGGCCGTTTCCACCTTGTTGACGTTCTGGCCGCCCGGGCCGCCGGCACGCGAGAACGTGACCTCAAGGTCGCCCGGATTGATCTGGACGTCGGATTCGGTCGCCTTCTTGAGCACCGCCACGGTGACCGTGCTGGTGTGGACGCGGCCGGATTTCTCGGTCGCCGGGACGCGCTGGACGCGGTGGACGCCGGATTCGTGTTTCATGGCGTCATAGGCACCGGTGCCGGTGACTTCGAATGACGCGTACTTCAGGCCGCCCAGCGGCGTGCGCGAATCATCCACGAGGATGACCTTCCAGCCCTTGCGGGCGGCGTATTTCTGATACATGGAGAGCAGCTCGCGCGCGAACAGCGCGGCTTCATCGCCGCCCGCGCCGGCGCGGATCTCGACGATGGCCTCATCGCCACGTATCGGCGAAGCTTTCGGCTTCACATACTGCTTCCAGTCGTAGTCAGCCATCTATTTCGCCGTGCGGGTGGTCGTCTTGGCCAGGCGCTTCTTGAAGCGGTCGACACGACCGCGGACGTCGGCGATCTTCTCGGTGCCGGTGTAGAACGGGTGGCACGCCGAGCAGATGGAGACATGCAACGATTCGCGGGTGGAGCCCACGGTGAAGGTGTTGCCGCAGGCGCAGGTCACCTTGGCTTTCGGGTGGTATGCGGGGTGGATATCGGCTTGCATAGCTCGGACAGTATAGCACCCCAGTCGTCTCTTGTCAAAACCGCCCCGCTCTGCTATCATGGACCCCGCGTAATAACTCAATGATTTGTCCGGATCCGGCCGCCGGTTGCCTAAAACCGGTCAGCGGGGCCGCACCGGGCACGACCAAATGGCAGAACAGGAACCGTTGATCAAGTATGAGGACATGCTCGAAGCGGGCATGCATTTCGGGCGTAAGCGGACGGTGTTCAACCCCCGGATGGGGCAGTACGTATTCACGGTGCGGGACGGCATCTGCATCCTGGACCTCCTGAAGACCCAGGAGGCGTTGGCGAGCACGGTGGCGTTCCTCAACACCACCCTGCAGGCCGGCGGACTGGTGTTGTGGGTCGCCCCCACGAAGCAGTCGCAGGACGGCATCCTCGCACTGGCGCAGAAGACCAATATGCCCTACGTGCTGGACCGCTGGCTGGGCGGCACGCTGACGAACTTCAAGAACATCAACGGTCGGGTCAAGCACCTGGTCCAGCTGGAAGAGGATCGGGCGGCCGGCCGCTGGGAGAAGTACACCAAGAAGGAACAGCTGGAACTGTCCCGCACGGTGGACGACATGAAGAAGAAGTTCGAAGGGCTCAAGAAGCTGACCCGCGTCCCGGACGTGGTGGTCGTCGCCTCGCTCAAGGAGGGCGCGTTGGCGGTGCATGAGGCGCGCGCCATGGGAGCCAAAATCGTGGCTCTGGCCAACACCGACGCGGACCCGGACGGCATCGCCCGCATCATTCCCTGCAACGACCGGTCCAAGAAGTCCGTGGACCTCATCCTGGACGCCATCCGCGAGAATCTTACAATGACCGTAGCATGAGCGACCTCGACACTCTCAAGGAACTCCGCGACGAGACCGGCCTGTCGTTCGACAAGATCCGCAAGGCGCTGGACGAAGCCGGCGGCGACAAGGCGCGTGCGCTGGACGTGCTCCGTGCCATGGCAGGTGAGGCGGCGGCGGGTAAATCCGGCCGCGCCGCCAATGACGGCGTCATCGGCTCCTACGTGCACACCAACGGGCGTGTCGGCGCGCTGGTGCTTTTGGCATGCGAGACGGACTTCGTGGCGCGCAACGACGACTTCAAGACCCTCGCCCGCGACCTGGCCATGCACGCCAGCGCGATGAAACCCGAGAACGCCGACGAGATGCTCGGCCAGCCGTTCGTCAAAGACCCGACGCTCACGGTCCGTGACCTGATCAACCAGGCCGTCCAGAAGCTCGGCGAGAACATCCAGCTCGCCGGCGTGGCGGTGCTGTCGGTCGGCGCATAATGCTCTACCTCACCATCCCGCTCGGCATCGCGGTCGTGGCGCTCCTGGCTGCGGCGTTCATCGTGTGGCGCAAGCTGCCGTACCTGCGCAAGCTGACGCCCGAAGCGCATGAGACGGGGGAGACGCTCCTGCATGATTTCGCGCCCGAAGCCGTGGACTGGGCGCGCGGCATCCCGTGGCGGCAGTTCCTCCATCGGACGCTCGCGGAGCTGGAGATCGGCCTGAACCGCCTGCGGCAGGCCATGTTCGCGATGGGGCGCGCGTCCGAATCGGTCATGAAGGGCGTCCGCAAGGCGGGCCAGAAGGCGGCACGATCGCATGAAGAGGCTGTCGCGCAGCTGGAGGAGTCCAAGAAGGAGCGCGAAGCCGAATACGAGGCCGACGACGAAGTCGACCTGACGGACCCCGGGCAGCTCAAGGCCGAGGAACAGCGGCTCATCGTGGCCATCGCCCAGAA
Source organism: Minisyncoccota bacterium (assembly GCA_035499235.1). Classification (GTDB taxonomy): domain Bacteria; phylum Patescibacteriota; class Minisyncoccia; order 2-02-FULL-40-12; family GWA2-44-9; genus JAGOPO01. The sequence continues at coordinate 4,016 of DATJZE010000027.1, forward strand.
TCCCAAGGACGTGACGCTCTACAGCGACATCGCGCGCGTCTACATGCGTCTGCGGGCCTACAACGACGCCGTGGAGGCCTTGGAGCAGGCCGTGAAGCTGGAACCCGAGAACACCGACTACCTCAAGCGCCTGGAGCGGGCCCGCCGGAAGCGCGACGGGACCGTTTGATTCGGGCGGCTTTTTCTGCTATACTATTCCGTGCTACCTGCCTGCCGCAGGCAGGTCCGCCGGGGTAGCTCAATGGTAGAGCAACGCTTTTGTAAAGCGAAGGTTGTCGGTTCAAGTCCGACCCCCGGCTCTATCGGGTTTACCAATGGGGGTGTGGTGGAGTAGTCAATCACAGCAGACTGTAAATCTGCCGGCCATTGGCCTACGTAGGTGCAAATCCTACCGCCCCCACCGTATGATCAAGAAAGTGGGACGAAAATGGACGGTGCTGTCGGAGACCACCGGCAGGAGCTTCGGCACGTACGCCACCAAAAAGGAGGCCGTGCGGCGGCTGGGCCAGGTGGAGTTCTTCAAGCATCGTGCGGCAGGAGCCAGGAAGCGCAGGTAGACGCCGACGTAGCTCAGTGGTAGAGCAACTCCATGGTAAGGAGTAGGTCGTCGGTTCAATCCCGACCGTCGGCTCCAGTAACAACAACATCACAACATGTCACAAGATAATCTCCTGCGGCTGAAGTGTTCCAAGTGCAAGAGCGCGAACTACTACACCTCAAAGAACAAGAAGAAGGTGGAGCGGAAGATCGAGCTCATGAAGTTCTGCAAGGTGTGCCGGAAGACCACCATGCATAAGGAAGCCAAGATCACCGGCTAGCGGAAAGAAGCGACGCCCCTTCGGGGGCGTCGTGCGTTACGCGTCAGACGGCTTATTGTGGTCCTTGAGCTCGGCGATGCGGTAGATGCCGCAGGCGTAGAGGCAGCCCTGGACGAACCCGAGCCAGCGGAACGCCTTGTCCATCCGGCCCTCGCGGGTGAGCCGGTCCAGGTCGTCGAGCATCGCGTAGCAATGCTCGAGCGCCCGGGCGATCGTCGGTCCCGGCTCGGCGTCGGTCGGCTGTCGGACGGGGGAGAGCTTCAGCTCGGCGAACTTCGCGCGGTACAGCGCGGTGACCTCTCGGACCTTTTCTGCGGTCATGGCATACCTCGAAAGTACAGGTCATCAGCCTGCCTCGTTCCTGAAGATATGGCAAGACCTAGCGGGCGAAGAAGACGCCGAGGAAGTACGGCCAGATGACGATGGCCAGCACGCCCTTCCAGAACGCGAGTTTGAGGAACCCGACGGTGAACAGCCATCCGAGGAACCAGATACCGCCCTGACACC
>DATJZE010000028.1:0-13232 GCA_035499235.1 Minisyncoccota bacterium
CGATCTGGCGCACCCGTTCGCGGGTGATGCCGTAGCTCTTGCCGATGGACTCCAGGGTCTCACGGACCCCGTTATTGAGCCCGAAACGCCGCGCGACGATGTCCCGGTTGCGCGGGTTCAGCGACTTCACCAGCCCTGCGACCGACCGGACGAGTTGTTTGACTTCGATGGTTGCCATAAATGTCGGTACGTAGATTAACAATTATCCAAAAAATAGTCAAGGACCCTCCGCGTGGTGCCGAATGATTCCTACCCGAAGAACAAGGACCTGTCAACTATCCCCTTCGCCGGCCCATCCAGACGAGCAGCGGAGAAGCGACGAAGATGGACGAGTAGGCGCCCGAGAAGATGCCTACGATGAGCGCCAGCGCGAAGTACTTGATGCTGGCACCGCCGAACAGGAAGATGGCGATCAACGACAGGAGCACGGAGATATTGGTGTTGATGGACCGCACGACGGTCTGCATGATGCTCCGGTGCACCGCTTCGGCGAACGAAACGTCTCGTCCGAGACGTCCCTTGACGATGTTCTCACGCACCCGGTCGAACACCACGACCGTATCGGAGATCGAATAGCCCATGATGGTCAGGATGGCGGCGACGAACACTGCGCTGATCTCGACGCCTCCGATATGACCCAGCAGCGCGAACACGCCCAGCGGCAACAGCACATCGTGCGCGAGCGCGACCATCGTCGCGAAGCTCATGACCCACCACGAGAGCGTCCGGCGCATGCCGCGGAACACGATGGCGATGTACAGCGCGATGGCGATGATGACGGCGACGATGGCCGAGACCGCCTTGCTCTTGAGCTCGCTGCCGATGACCGGACCGATGGAATCGAACCGCGCCTCGGTCGTCTGGACGCCCGGGAACGCCTTCTTGATGGCCTGCAGGACCGTCTGGTGCTGATCCTCGGTCAGCGTGTCGGAGCGGATGACCACACCCGTGTTCCCCGTCGGGCTGACGGTGACATCCTTGAGCTCGGGCAGGGAAAGTTTGGTCAGCACCGTCGTCAGGTCGGTGACCGCCGGTCGCTGCGAGAACGTCAGCTCCAGCTCGGAACCGCCGCGGAAGTCCACCCCGAACCGGAGTCCCCACGTGGCCAGGAACACCACCGCGGTGATCATCAGGCCCAGGGAGACGAAGAACATGATTGTATAGGCGGGTCGCATGGTGGGTGGGGCTCAGCGGAACATCCAGAGGTGTTTCTGGGACCACGGTCCGGTGGATGCGTGCAGGAACGCGCGCGTCACGACGGTCGCCGTTATCAGCGAGGTGACGACGCCGATGCCCAGCGTCAGGGCGAATCCGCGCACGATGGAAGTCGTGAACAAGTACAGGATGACCGCGCCGATCAGCGTCGTGACGTGCGAATCGCGGATGGAAAGCCACGCGCGGCTGAATCCTTCATGCGTCGCCTGTGCCAGCGTGCGCTGGGCGGCGAGTTCCTCTTTCATGCGGGCGAAGATGAGGATGTTGGCATCCACCGCCATACCCAGCGACAGCACGAACCCGGCGATGCCGGCCAGACTCAGCGTCACAGGCAGCGCTTTGTAGACCGCGAGCACGATGAGCGTGTAGACGCCCAGCGCCAGGACAGCCGTGATCCCCGGCAGCCGGTAGAAGATGATCATGAACAACGCCACCAGAAGCAGTCCCCAGATGCCGGCCTTCAGGGAATCGCTCAATGATTGCGCGCCGAGCGATGAGCCGACGGTCTGCTGGGCGATGAGCTTGATGGGAACGGGCAGCGCGCCCGAATTCAGACGCGTCGCGAGCGTCTTGGCTTCGGTCGGCGTGAAGTTCCCGGAAATGACGGCGTTGCCGTCGCTGATCTCGCTCTGCACGGTCGGGATGCTGATCGGCGCGCCGTCCAGGAAGATGGCGACCGGTTTGCCCAGGTCGCGCTTGGTGATCTCGTCGAACAGCTTCGCCCCGGCATCGGTGAGCTGCAACGATACCTCGGGCTGGCTGGTCTGCGTGTTGAAGGTGAGCGACGCCTTTTTGACGTCTTTCCCCGTCAGACCGGTGGACTGCCAGGACGAAAGGTCGGTGGCGTTGCCGTTGTCCTTGAACTCCAGGTACGGCGTCTCGCCGATGAGTTGGATGGCCTGGTTCACGTCCGTGACGCCCGCGATCTCCACGATGAGCCGGTCCGTGCCCGAGACCTGGACCACCGGCTCGGCGACTCCGAAGAAATTGATGCGGCGTTCCACCACGTCGCGGATGCCCTGCATGGCGTCCGGCTGGCTCACGTCCGTGAGCCCGGTGAAGTCGGCCTGGTATTCAAGGTGCGCACCGCCCAGCAGGTCCAGACCGAGCCGGAACGGCACGTCCGGGACGTGCACGCCGGGGATCTTGTTCACATACTGTGGCGCGACGAACACGAACAGCGCCAGTGAGATGACGATGACGGCGGTGAGGATTTTCGCGTTCCGTGACATGCGCGAATACGACGGGACTCATATTGCCAAGAGTGCCGTTGTCTGTCAACTACTCCTCCAGCTTCTCGCGGGATTTGGACGGCTTGAGCGTGGCGAGCCAGTCGCGCAGAGCCAGCGTGGCGCGGACGTCGTCTTCGTTGTACCTGATGATGCGGTCCAGCGATGCCCGGTCGCCGGACGTCAGCCAACGGTCGTACCAGGCGACGGATTCCGCTCCTCCGGCCTCGGGGTCTGACCACCGGAAGCCGATGAATTTGGCGACGTCCTTGAGCGTGTAGAAATACAACGGCAGGACGACGGTGTCGACTGTTTTTTGGTGCAGGTCCACGGCGTTGGCGTGGAATTTCGTGGCCAGGTCGTTGGGTGCCCCGTGACGCAGCATGAGCCGATCGAACACGGCGCGTTCGTACGCCGCATAGTGGTAGATGGCGAAGTCCTCCCACACCGCGAGCATATCCAGGAACTTGTGCCAGACGTCCCCTTCGTCGTCGGGGCGTTCCGCCACGAGCCGTTCGTAGCGTGTGTCGCCGGTCGTCGTGTCCCGCAGCAGCATCCCGATGAGATACTCCACGTCACGCGTCGGGTCTGCCTCCACATCCAGGAACACCTCGGTCCGGACGGTCGGGAACTGCGGTTTACGCAGCACCTTGGGCTCGCCCGATAACAGCACCCGTGCCTGGTTCTGCAGGCGGACGATCTTGTCGTACGGCCAATCTTCGAACAACTGGCGCAGTTCATCCCCGTCGGCATTCGCCAGGTCGGTAACCGTCCGGATGTTCACCGCGTATAACCGCCGCTGGTCGGCCTGCGACAGCCGGTACACCAGCGAGACGTCGTTGCAGCCTTCGGAACCCTCCAGGCACAGCGAGTACCACGGGGTCCGTTTGCAGCTGGACTTGATGAACGGCGGCGGCTTCTCGCCCGCCAGGATACGCTCGATCTCCTCGCGCGTCGCATGGAACCGGTCCACGAAATCGTCCACGACGAACGCACGTTCATTGCCCTGCGGGTCGATGACGTACGCCTCGCGCGGTCGCACGCCCTGGATGGCCTCCAGGATGAGCGAGTAGAAGACCAGCGGGAATTTGGTCTCGTCGCGGAGATCCAGACTGCGCTGGACGTCGTAGGCCACGTACTGGAAATCGCCGAATTTTGATTTCCCCGGCCGTGCCTCCAGGAGGTCGGGCATTCCCACCCAGTCTTCGGTCATCAGGACGCCGTGGTAGATGTTCTTGCCCTGGCGCATCAGCTCGAGCGTTGCCAGGTACGCCTCCTCCAGGTCGCGGTAGTCTTCGGGTTTCAGCTCCTCGAACTTCTTGTGCGCCGCGATGGCGTGCGCGCCGTCGGCCGGCTTACCTTTGTAGATGATGTCCAACAGCGGCGAGGGCTCTTTGCGCCTGTGTGAGTCCGCGTAGATGTCGTACCAGATCCAGTGCGGACACTGGAAGAATTTATAGAAATGCTCCGCGGTGAGCTTCTGTTTCTCCTCCATGACTCCAGTGTACCACGGATAAGGAACGGCCCACCTTCAGGGGGCGGGCCGGGTGATCGCCTGGACGAAGCGATCGGTGTGCAGATACTTGCGGGCGGCTTTCCGGACCTGGTGCGGGGTGACGCGCCGGACGGCGTCGGGGTAGGCCCTGAACCGCTCCAGCTTGGCATCGCCGTTGGCCAGGTAATCGATGATCATGTCGGCGATGGTGCCCGGCATGAACCGGTATTGCTCGAGGTACGCATCCGCGAGGTAGTTGCGGCGGTCATCCACGTCCTCGGCCAGAAGATCAGACTCGTCCTCCTTGAGCCGTTCGACGACCTCCAGGAGCCGTCCGATGAGGTCGTCGCAGTGCGCACGACCCCCCGTGGTGCTGAACCACGCCTCCAGGGTTCCGTGACTGGACGATGCATCCCATTCCACCGCGGGATGGTAGACGCCGCCCGGGCTGGAATGGTTGTGCTCCCGGAATTCCTCCTCGATGCGCTCCTTGAGGATGCCGGAGAGCACCTCCAGCGCGAGCGCGTCGCGCGTCATGAACGTCTCGGTGGGCCAGAACAGATGCACGTGGTGCTTCTTGCAGCTACGGATGACCTCCGCAGTGCGGATGCCGTCGAGTGCCGGCACATCGTCGGAACGGTCGTAGTGCCACGGCACCGGTGCATGGTCGGGAAGTTTGTTGAGCCCGACTTTGCGGAGCATGCGCACGGCCGCGTTGCGTGACGGCCCGATGATGACGACCTTCATGCGAGAAGACACGATGTTGCCTTGCGCCCATTGCTTCACCCGTCCCACCTTCATGCGGGTCAGGTGTTCGGGTTCCGAATCGCCGTAGTTGCGAGCGGGATTGGTCGCGTACAGAAGCTTGAGTCCCTGTCGGTACGCCTCCATCTCGGCCCGCTCGTCGTTGTCGGCCGTTTCGTTGTCGACGGCCCCCTTCTCCACGAACCAGGCCCGTGGCGACAAAATGGTGTCCTCGCGGTTCCGCATGTCGTACATGTCGTACATCACGTCGCGGACCATGCCGCCCATCGTGTAGAACACATGCGGCAGGTATCGGGGCTTGAACAGGTCTTGGTGCCCGAATCCCATCGTGCTGTGCAGGGTGTAGATGTTGATGCCCGGACCGTTGGAGCCGCCAAAGAACCGGCGATAGCACCGATCGGCCTGCCGCTGTGTGACGGGCGACGGCCGGTGGTTGTGGCGTTGGGTGATGGCCGCGACCGCCTGCGGGGATGCGCCACGGCAGGCCAGGTGTTCGAATCCGTGCCCTATGCCGATGGCGTCCGGAGGGTCGTTCCGCGATCCGGTCGCGAAGCCGACCTGCGATGTGCCGACGAGCTCGTTGGCGATGGTGACCAGCTCCATCTTGTTGTAGAACGGCGTGATGACCGGTTCGTTGTACAACGACACTGGATCCTCCTTCTTGTTAACGATGCCGCCACACTAAAGGAAAGGCCCCCACGCCGCAAGGCGCAGGGGCAGAGTTCAATCGACGCAGACGTAGACCCAGCCCCAGTCGTCGTAGCCCCAGCCCTCCTCGCCTTCGTAGCCCTCGGGCGGCGGCTCTGGCTCGCGATGGGTCGGGAGCCAGTACCACCCGCAGCCGTAGCGCGGGGCGTCGTACCAGGGCCAGTAGAAGTAGTTGAAGCCGTTCCAGTACCGGTAATTCGGCCGGAACCACATCCCGTGGTAGCGGTAGCCGTCGTAGTAGCCGAACCCGTAGGAGCGCGGGAAGAACCGGCGGCTGTAGGGGCGAGGCCCGCCGTTGCGATAGCGGTAGCTGTCGTAGCGACCGCTGTCGCGGTAAGGAGCACGGGGAACGGCGTACTGGCCGGAGCTGCCGTGAGGGTGCGCCGGCTGAGCGTGCTGACCGGAGTTGCCGCCATGATGCCGACCGTGCTGATCGGCCCGGACGTGGGACGCGCAGAGCGCGAGAGCCAGGAGGGCAAGAACGATCAGGAACAGACGCGAGAACTTCATGGCTCACTCCTTCGGGAGCTTGCCGCCGATGACGGCTCTGCCGTAAGGCAGATGGTAGACCTTGCCTGCTTCCAGGCATGGGTGCGCGCGGACATCGGACTTCGCGGCGACCCGGAGGTTCGTGTGCACGACGCCGGGTTGATCCTTGTTGGGTTGGTCGTTCCAGCCCTGCAGCGGCATCAGCGGAGTCACGCAACTCGGCGCGTAGGCGTGACCGGGCTCAGGCGCTGCGACCACGACAGCCGTGCGGGGCTTCGGCGCCTTCGCCGGCGTCGGGACGTATCCCGGCGGCGGATCGGGGAACGGCAGCGGCGCATACCGCGGCACGGGCGCCACGGGGGCGACCGGAACCGCTTCGACGGCCTGGATGCTTGCGAGCTTCGCGGTGGCCTTGGTCAGGTACGTGCTGCTGACGGCGAGGACCGCGATGAGCACGATGAGCGTCGGCAGGAAGTAGACAAGCCAGTAGGCTTTCCTCATGACTCACCTCTCGTTTGTCAATGAAACGGTTGACGACGCTACGGTACCACAAAACTCACGCAATAGCCACCCTCCCGGGAACCGCCAGCCGGGGATATCGTTTGACCTGATGCCGCGGCAAGAACGTCTTCAGGCACGCCCGCTGCTCCCGGGTCAGCGTGCGTGCAAGTATGTTCTCCACGCCCAGGATGCCGCGCTCGGCGGTTTTCGGGAGGATGACATGTGCCAGCTCGTGGACGAGTGTCTCCATCTCCTCGTCACGATCCCGGTGCGTGTTGCGGGCAGGATTGATGAGGATCTGCACCCAGCGGCCGGACGGGTCGATGTCCGGGTCCATGAGCCCGCGGATGACGCGCCGATGGGGGTCATCAGGGTTCACCAGACGCTTCTTACGGGCGATGCGCACCCGCTCCGTGGTCAGGACCGCCAAAAACTGCCGGAAGAACCAGTCGGTCAGCGCATCGCCGGAGCCGGGCAGTGCGGCCGCCCGACGGTACATTTGGGCCATCTTTTTTCGGCTTCGTCCAGTCATCGCGGTTCGTGTGCGCGGCGATGGTAGCCGAGGCATCCGTGAGGGTCAAATTGACAACGTCTTTATTCCCTCGCATAGAAAAACGGACAGAACGGCACTGAAAGGCCGTTCTGAACGGAGAACCGCGCGTAGGCGCGGTTACATCCTCTTCTTACCGAACAACACGTAGAGAGCGGAGACACCGATCACGACGTACACGATGCGACCGATCGTCATTCCCAACCCGAGCATCCCGATGATGTCGTTGTTGAAAAGGCCAACCAGCAGCCAGTTGAGGCCGCCGATGATGACCAGCCACCATGCCCATTTGTACAAGTTCACATATCCCACCCCCTTTTAGACCTCTCCAGTATACCGTACCTCCACGAGGGACCGCAACACCGAACGGGCATCGCGCCGTTGGGAAACGATTTCGTCCAGCGCATCCAACAGGGGTAGCCGCTCGCGGTTCCCGATCAGTTGCCGGACCAGAGGCAGCGATACGATCCCTTCGCACCTGATGCCCGTCACACCGGTCCGGGCGAGCTCCAGACCCGCAGTGCGGTTCTTGGAATCGGGCGAGAGTCCCGTCGCAGCAAGGTCCCCCACGCCCGCCACCGAGAGCACGATGCGGGGATCCAACCGCATCCGCGCCCCGATGACGGTCATCTCCCGCACCGCTTGCGAGAACAGCCATCCGCGCAGATTGGATCCCATCTGAAGCCCGTCATTGATGCCCAGCATGATCGCATACACGTTCTTCAGGACCCCGGCAACGGCAACGGAACGGGCGTCCGATGTCCAGTCGAGGTGGACCGGCGAGTCCGCGAACAACGCCCCGAGTGCATGACGGAGCGTGTCGTCGGCGCACCCGACGATGCCCATGCCCGGCAGGCCGCCAGACAGCTCCGCTGCGAGTAGTGCTCCGCCGAGCACCGCGAACGGCTGCCCTTGCGGCAACACTTCCGTGCAGACATCGTACATCGATTTCGCGTCTGGGGATTCCAGGCCCTTGGCGAGCGAGATGACCGCCGCCGATGGCGTCACGTGCACGGCGATCCGCGCGGCGGCGGCACGCATGCCCCAGCTTGGCACACAGAGGAAGATGCAGCGTGCGTCGGGAACGGCGGACTCGAGCACGACGCATCCGCCCGGACACATGGCGGGATCGGTGTCGTAGTACGAGACGTCTGCGCGGCCGCGCGGGAACACCGCCCCGAGGGCTTTGCCCAAGACGCCAGCACCGACGATGAGGATATCGCTCATGTGCGTATGCGGAACAACCGCGATGAGTTGATGAGCGGCAAAAAGTCGGTGGCGAAGTTATAGAACGCGGCGAGCGATGGTCCCGCGACTCCCGTCAGAACCAGCGCGAACCCGGCAATGTTGGACAGCGCCCAGATGACGATGTCGGACCTGATCACACGCATGGTAAGCCGGGAGAGCGTGATCATCTCGGGTAACCGGTTCAGGTCATCGGTGAGCACAACGGCGTCCGCGGCCTCCGACGCGATGGCGGTGCCGTTGCGGCCCATCGCGATGCCCACGTCCGCGCGTGCCAATGCGGGCGCGTCGTTGATGCCGTCGCCCACCATGGCGACCGGTCGTGAGGTGATCCGCCCGAGCTCACGGAGTTTATCTTCGGGCTTCATGTGCGCCCTGACGTGGGTGATGCCCAGTGTTTCGGCGATGCGCCGCGCCTCCGGTTCGGTGTCCCCCGTGAAGATGCGGATGTCGGTGATACCGATGGCGGCGAGGCGACGGAGGCTGGATGCCGCTTCCTTGCGCGGGATGTCCGCGATGGCGACGACGCCCGCATACTGACGGTTGATGATGACGACGTTGCCGGACCCTTCGGCCTGCGCGCGATCCAGGGCTTCGAGCGCTTCGGAACCGAGCTTCGCGTCGACTTTGGCGGCGATATCACGGTTCCCGACCGCGATGACGTCCTTCCCGTGGGTCGCGACCAGACCCGCACCTTTGTAGACCTGCACGGTATCCGGGTCAGGGATCTCTTTGACATGCCGGTAGGCCTCCGTGAGAAGGGCCCGGCTGACCGGATGCTCGGAGAACTTATCCGCGACACCGACGGCATGCCAGAACCGCTCCGGGGTGAACGTCGGCGAGATTGACGCGTCCTTGAAGAGGAACGTCCCGTAGGTCAACGTGCCCGTCTTATCCAGGACGAGCGTCCGAACCCTTGCCAGTTCGTCAAGCGCCGCGCCTCCCTTGATGATGACCCCGTGCCGCGCGGCATGGCCCAGCGACGCGGTCGTCGCCAGCGGGATCGCGAACGCCATATCGTCAGCACATGCGACCAAAAAGATGGCGGCGGTCATCCGGAGGTCATGCGTCAGGATATAGACGATGCCGCCCAGCAGGATGACCACGGGGAGGAATATGGATGCGAACCGGTCCGCGATGCGTTCGGGGCGTGATTTGTTCAGCGACGCCTGCCGGAGCATCTCGGCCATCCGCTCGATCGTCGATTCCTTCCCCACGCGGGTCGCGCGAACCTTGATGGCACCCGATTGTACGATGCTCGATATGAACACGCGCGACCCGGGCACCTTATGGATGGGCTTCGATTCGCCGGTGACGAGCGCCTCGTTGACATCCGCCTCACCTGACACGATCATGCCGTCCGCAGGCACGGCAGTGCCCGCGGCGACCACGAGGATATCCCCTGTGCGGACCTGGTCGGCGCGGATAGACTCGATCCGGTGGCCGCGTTCCCGGTCAGCGGTTTGCGGCTTCAACGCCAACAGGCGTTCCACCGCACGCTTGGATCGCTGGGTCGTGCGCCAATCCAACAGGTCGGCGCTCGTGAACATCAGGATGATGAACACCGCGGAGAACAGCTCGCGCGTCGCGAACGCGACAGACAGCGCGAACATGTTGAACACGTCGATCGTGATGCGAGGCCGCGCCAGGTCGCGCACAGCCCGCCACAGGAGCGGGAGCGTGCCGAGCACCGCGGCGACCAAAAGAAACCGGTCGCTCCGGGGTTCGATATAATGCACGCCCAACGCGACGGCGGCGAGCACGATGATGAGCTTCTCGCGCCGCGGCGGTTGGAGCCACTTGAACATCCCTCCCACGGCACCAGTATATCAAAAAGGACGCCCCGACGGATGTCGGGGCGTGTGTTCACGACCGGGTTTCGTTCTCGATGATGGTCTGCGTCAGCTTCCGCGGCAGGCCGTAGAGGCCCGACACGTCGCCGTCGATCTTCGCGATATACGCATCCCATTCAGGATGGCCGGCCGCGCTGGCACCGGAGCACCGCATCGCAGGCGTGTGGGCAAGGATGGCTTCGATGTTGCGGTCGGTGAGCGCCTTGAGCCAGGCCCGGGTCTCGTCCAAGAACAGCGCATCGTGCTTGTTCGCGGTGTTGTACGACACCAGCGCGTTCACACAGACGACGGGATGTTCGCGGTAGGACCGGAGCCAGCGGCGCGCCTCGTCGGCGTCGCGCGGCTTTTCGCGGACGTCACCGTTGCACACCACGACCTGGTCGGCCGTGATGAGCAGCGCATCGCCGGTGATGCGCGGACGCAGAGCCTCGGACTTCGCCCGGGCCAGTTTCGCGGTCAGCACCTGCGGGCTCGGATGCCGGATGCTCTTCTCGTCGACCCCGGGATCCATGACCTCGAACTCGGGTACGATGGTACGCAGTATCTCAGCACGCCACGGCGACGTTGAACCGAGTATGATCCTCATCAAAGAGCCTCCTTTCGGGGAAGCCACTGCTGTATCACAAAATCACGCGCGCTTCCACTCGGACTTCTTGCCCTTGGTTCGGATCTCTTCGGCCATGGCAAGCTCGTCCCAGATGCCGTCGATGAGCTTGTACTTTCTGGCCTGGCCCAGTGTGACCCAGGCGAATTTGTCCGTCTCGCCTTTTTGGAGTTTCATCCGGCCGCCTGTGCAGTCGGCCATGCAGGAGATGACCAAAGACGGACTGCCGTCCGCGTGCACGGTGGCGAGCGATGTGACGTAGACGATGTTGCCGATGTTCAGGCCCACTTCTTCTTTGACCTCACGTTTGAGCGTGCGCTCCAGGACGTTGTACCAATAGAACTTCGTGTCCTTGGGCAGTGCGAGGTAGTCCGATGACTCCAATTTGCCGCCCGGCACCGTCCACATGCCCGGAAAGCGCTTCTTGGTCTTCGCGCGGCGCGTGATGAGGTACGTGCCGTCGCGTACGATGATGGCGGTGATGGCGACTTCGTGCAGGAATTCGTTCTCCATGGTCATTTCTGCGCCGTCAGGCGTTGGTGTTCCGGCGTGTTGAGCAGGCCGCACTTCTTGTACTTCTTGCCCGAACCGCACGGGCAGGGGTCGTTGCGGCCGATGTGGTCGGTGTGAACCGTGCCTTCGGACGCGGCCGGGTCGGTTTCGTCATGCCGATGGACCTGCGCATCGCCGGAAGCATCGGGTGCGCTTTGGCCGCGGCTCTCGGTGACCGCCGGTCGGCGCTCGGGCTGGACGAGTCGTATCTTGAAGATGACATTGGCGACACGGGAGGACACCGTGCTCAACAGCATCCCGTACATCCGCTGCGCTTCGATCTTGTACTCCACCAGCGGATCACGCTGGCCGTAAGCGCGCAGGCGGACGGACTCGCGCAGGTGTTCCATCGCCTCCAGGTGTTCCACCCAGATGTCGTCGATGGTGCGCAGGATGACGGCACGCTCCACGAGGCGCAGCTGGTCGGCACCGATGAGCTTCTCGTGCGCTTCGTACAATGTGCCGACCTCATCCGCGAGATATTCGCCGACTCCCGTCGGTGGCATATCGGCGAGCGATTTGGCGAGCGTTTCGGGGAACGGGGCGATGCCGCGGGCGGCCTCGGCGATCGCAGGGATGTCCAATTCGCCCGTCTCAGCTGAACGGTGCGCCGCGACGATCGCGCGCATAGCATCCTCAAGATATCCCAGCACGCGTTCCTCGTTGCTCGTGGCGGTGAGCACTTCGTGTCGCAGACCATAGAGCGTCTGCCGGTGCTTGTTCATCACATCGTCGTACTCCAGCACGTATTTGCGGGCATCGAAGTTATGCCCCTCGATGCGGCCCTGCGCCTGTTCGATGGCGCGCGAGACCATGCGGTTCTCGATGACATCCTCGTCGGTGACGCCCAACCGTTCCATGATGTTCTTCAGGCGGTCGCCGCCGAAGATGCGGACGACGTCATCCTCGCAGGACACGAAGAACTGGCTGGCGCCCGGGTCGCCCTGACGACCGGACCGTCCACGCAACTGGTCGTCGATGCGCCGTGCCTCGTGGCGCTCAGTGCCGAACACGCACAACCCGCCCAGTTCGCGCACCTTCGCGGCCTCCGACTCATCGGCCGGATTGCCGCCCAGGATGATGTCCACGCCGCGGCCCGCCATGTTGGTGGCCACCGTGACCCCGCCGAGCTTGCCCGCCTGTGCGATGATCTCGGCCTCGCGTTCATGGTTCTTCGCGTTCAACACCTGGTGCCGCACGCCGGCGCGGGTCAGCATGAGCGACAAGAGTTCGTTCTTCTCGATGGACACCGTGCCGACCAGGACGGGTTGGCCCGTTTCATGCCGGCGTTTGATCTCCGCGACGAGCGCCTTGAACTTGCCTGCCTCGGACTTGTAGATGCGGTCCGGAAGGTTCTTCCTGATCATCGGCATGTTCGTCGGAACTGCGATGACCTCCAGTTTGTAGACCTTGTGGAATTCTTCGGCCGAGGTAAGCGCCGTGCCCGTCATGCCCGCGAGTTTGTCGTACAGACGGAAATAGTTCTGGAACGTCACGGTCGCCAGCGTCCGCGATTCGCGCTGGACCGTCACGCCTTCCTTGGCCTCGACGGCCTGATGGAGCCCGTCGGACCAACGGCGGCCCGGCATCAGCCGACCGGTGAAGTCGTCCACGATGATGACCTCACCATCTTTGACGACATAATGTTCATCACGATTAAACAGAGGCTTGCCGTCATGTTTTAGTGCCCCAGCCTTGAGAGCTTGCTCTAAATGATGAACATATCGAACTCCTCCTTCCTCATAAAGATCTTTAATACCGAGGCGTTGTTGTACTTTTTCTATACCCGCATCGGTGATACTTACTGCACGAAGTTTCTCGTCAATGGTGTAATCAACATCAATCGTCAAATGAGGAACTACTCGCGCGAATGTCCGGTAGAGTTCGCCGGATTCCTCGTCCGGCGAGGAGATGATGAGCGGGGTGCGGGCCTCATCGATGAGGATGGAGTCCACCTCGTCGACGATGGCGAACCGGTGGGTATGCTCGGGCCGCTGCACCATCGCCGACAGGTCGGGCGCCATGT
>DATJZE010000029.1:0-7171 GCA_035499235.1 Minisyncoccota bacterium
GCCGCCCAGCGTGGAAGCGATGGTGAGCAGGTTGGAGATGCCGGGCTTTCCGACCTCGTCGTATTTGATCTCGGAGCCGGAATCCGTGGTGGCGCGCTTGATCTTCTCGCGGATGACGTCGGGCGGGTCCGACAGCGCCACGCCCGCATCACCCGTCTTGGACATCTTCATCGTCGGGTCGGTGAGCGACATGATGCGCGCGCCTTCCTTGACGTACGCTTTCACCTTCGGGAACGTGCCGCCGAACAGGTGGTTGAACTTGCCGCCGATCTCATTGGCAAGGTCCAGGTGCGCCAGCTGGTCCTCGCCCACCGGCACGAGATCGGATTTGTAGACCAGGATGTCGGCTGCCATCAGGACGGGGTAGGCCAAGAGCGACAGGTTGTTCTGGTATGACTTCGCGCGCGAGCCGCCGATCTCCTCCACCTGTGTGACCTTCTCGCGCCAGTTCGGAAGCCGCTCAAGCCAACCGACCGGCGTGATGGTGGACAGGAGCCACATCAGTTCGGCGTGCTGTGGCACGTAGGACTGACGGATGAGGAGCGATTTCTTCGGGTCCACGCCGGCGGCCAAAAAATCCAGCGCCGTGTCCATGACCGCGGCCGGCAGGGCGGCGGGGTCATAGGGCGTCGTGATGCCGTGGAGGTCCACGACCGCGAAAATGCACTGCTCGGCGTCGCCCTGGAGCGCGACCCAGTTACGGATGGCGCCCAGGTAGTTGCCCAGGTGGAGACGGCCGGAGCTGCGGATACCGGAGAATACCTTCGACATCGTGAGAAAATCGTACTATAATCGGCGGACCATGAAAAGGGAACTGAAGACCGCCGACGACTACGAGAGCGTCATCGCCAAGGAGCTGGAATATTACGCGCCGATGGCGGCTGACCTGAACCTGTCCGAAGACGTCATCCTGCAGGCCGCGCGACTGGGCGCGCGCGACGGCATCTACGGCCACCGCCGCAACAAGGGATGCAAGTACCGCGAGTCCGAATGCGTCACCTGGAACATCCGGCATTTCGTAGACCTGACGCTCGTCCGCGCGGCGCTGTTGGCGTCCAGCGAGGAGGAAATGGACAAAGCCGAGTCGGTCCTCATGCGTCTCATCGAGGATTGACAGAGAGTATTGGGTATTGTACAGTACTCACGGAGGTGAGACATGAAGTTTCGACTGTTCGTGGCCGCCCTGGCGGCTGGTGCTCTGACTGCGCTGGGTGCGTGCAACCGCGACGTAACGGGACCCAATGCGCACGCGTGGGGAAAGATCGTCGTTTCCACACCGCGGGAGGGCCAGACCTTCAGCGTCAACGGTCCGATCCCCATCGTCTGGCGTTGCGACGGCGACTGTGCGTCATTCGTTTCAAGGGAGCTTACGATCTACTTTCGTACAGCTGATCCCGACGACATGCTCCAGCCGATCGGTTCCGACTTTCTGACCGGGAGCCGACTGTGGACGCCCGCCCCGCACCAACTGGCGCCCGGCCTCTACATCCTCACGTTCTATACCGACACGATTTGGGTGAGCCCGACCGGTGGGTACACGGAGGCATACGGCGAGAGCGGGGTTTTCAGGCTCCAGTAGCGCAGCGCCCCCATCCCCGGGGGCGCGTTCCTTTTCACGGGATTATGGTATAACCAAGGTGCTCATGGACTGAACGGAGGTGACCCATGAAGCGTCTGGTTCTTTTCGCTGTTGTGCTCGCTGCGGCCGTTCTACCGTCCTGCGGAGGCGGCGGTACGACCAGCTCCACGCCGGCCGTCACCATCACGGTGACCTCGCCGCCCGCCAACGCCAGCTACGTGCTGGGCGTGGATCCCGTCCCCATCGCCTGGACCTGCACCGGGTGCGACACGGCCGGCGAGACGGCCGTCGTCATCTACCTGGTGAGCTCGGGCATCGTGAACGGCTACCAGCTCGGGACCGGGAACGCCAGCGGTTCGGGGACGGTCGTCATCACCGGCGTGTCGCCCGGCTCGTACCACATCGAGGTGGACTCCTACCCGAACGGGTACGGCGGGGGTGTCAGTCCGAACTTCCAGCTCGTCGCGGCCCCGGCCGCCACCGCCCCGCAGAACTTCTCCGCTCGTTGGCGTTGACCGCAACCGCCCGACCTACCCAGGCCGGGCGTTTCCTTAGTGAACGGCTCACGGGATGAGCCGTTTGACAGGATATGTACTGTATGGTACTCTAGCCCCGGAGGTGAGTCATGAAGTTCCGTCTGTTCGCGTTCGCGACGTTCCTGGCGGCGGTGTTGCCGGTCTGCTTTGTCGTCTACAGCGTCAAGGTCGACTGGGGACGTCCGCAGCTGGTCTCCACGGTAAGCAAGCAGATGTACGGGTTCACCGAGTTCCACGCCTCCATCGTCAAGGCGAGCTGGCCGAATCCGTTCGGCGTCCGGCGTATCTATATACTCCATCGGTACGAGCATGGCGCCACTCCGGGCGACTACTCCATCCGTGAAGATGTCCTGCGCCTGTCGTGGCGCGGGCAACGCCTCGTGGGCGAGCTGGCCTGCTATGAAGGCACTGCCAACGCAGTCGGTCCGGGGGGCTACGGATGCCGGTTGGAGGCGGATTTCCCCGGTGCGAATGCCGACCGGGCGCTCATGTTCCACCGGGAGCGGGCGCGTGCTGAATTCAAGGCCCGGCAGCTCACGGGTGACGGGAACTTTCTCCCGCGCATCCGTTAGTACGCCAGCGCCCCCGATTCTGGGGGCGCGTTCTTTTATACTTCGATGATGACGGGGAGGATCATGGGCCGGCGTTCCGTCTTCTGGAACAGGAACTGGCCGACCTGGTCGCGTATCTCGTCTTTGAGGTAGGAGAGGTTCAACGGCCGCTGTTTCTCCGTTTCGATGATGTGGCGCACGCGCTTTCTGACCTGCATGAGCAGGTCTTTCTGTTCCTTGATGTAGACGAAGCCGCGGCTGATGATGTCGGGGCTCGTGCGCATGCGTCCGGTCTTCGGGTCCAGCACCATGATGATGGTGAACATGCCGTCCTCGGCCAGCGCCTGCCGGTCGCGCAGGACGACCGAGCCGATGTCGCCGACGCCCAGACCGTCCACCATGACGTAGTTGGCCGGCACGACCTTCTTGTCGAACCACCACTGGTCCGCGGTCAGGTTGATGATCTGTCCGTTGTCGGCGATGATGATGTTCTCTTCGGGAATGCCGACGACTTTGCCCAGCTCACCGTTGGATACCATCATGGAATACTGCCCGTGGTGCGGGATGAGGAACACCGGCCGCGTCAGGAGCATCATTTCCTTCAAGTCCTCCTGCTGGGCGTGGCCGCCCGCGTGGATGTCCATCATCTGGTAGTGGTAGACCTTCACGCCGCCGCGGTAGAGCATGTCTTTGAGGTACTGCACCGCGCGCTCGTTGCCCGGAATGACGGAGCTGGAGAAGATGACCGTGTCCTTCTTCTGGATCTGGATGTGCCGGTGCTCGCGGTTCACGATGCGCATCAGGGAGGCACCCTCCTGTCCCATGGCGCCGGTCGCCACAACGGTGACGCGCTCGCGGGGGAACTGCGACAGCTGCTCCATGGAGATCTGCGTGCCCTTCTGGATCTTCAGGTAGCCCATCTCTTTGGCGATCTCCACGTTGGTCTTCAGTGAGTAGCCGTCGAAGATGATCTTGCGGCCGTGCTTCTCGCACAGCTGCACGATCTGCTGCATGCGGTTGATCATGGAGCTGAACGTGCCGAAGATGAGCAGTCCCGTCGCATCCTTGAAGATGAGGTCCATGTTCTCGTAGATGGTCGCCTCCGAGATCGAATGTCCCGGCCGTTCCGCCGACGTGGAGTCGATCATCAACGCCGTGACGCCACGGTCGCCGAACTCGCGGAGCTTCATGAGGTCCATCGGCTTGTCGTTGACCGGCGACGGGTCGAACTTGAAGTCCGCTGTGTGCATCAGCGTGCCGGCCGGCGTCTCGATGTACAGCGCCAGGTCATCGGGAATGTTGTGGTTCACGTGGAAGAACTCCACGGTGATGAAGTCGCCCAGCTTGACGCGGTCGCCGTCCTTGACGACATGGATGGGCAGCTTCGGCAGGTGGGGGAACTCCGCGTGCCGCTTGAGCACCATGTTCTTGGTGAGCTCCGCGGTGTAGATGTCCGGGTTGCCCAGTTTCGTCTGGATGTAGGGCACGGCGCCGATGTGGTCCATGTGTCCGTGCGTCAGGATGAGCGCGCGAATGTTGTCGCGCTTGGACTCCAGGTACTGCGTGTTCGGGATGACGAAATCGATTCCCGGCATGTTCTCGTCGGGGAACAGGATGCCGGCGTCGATGACGACGATGTCATCTTTGTATTCCACGACGTAGCAGTTCTTGCCGATCTCCCCCAGGCCGCCCAGGGCGAACACCTTGAGCGTGTCACTGGACTCCATGCCCGCGGGTGCGCCGAGTTTGCCCGCGTGAAGTTCCGTGGGTTGGAGTTTGCGTTGGAGCTTCTTGCGCGGCATCCCCATGCGCCGGTCGCGTCGCTTCTTGCCGCCGCCCATGCCGGCCGCCTGCGGTTGTGGCGGCGGATCCTGCGGGCGCCGGTGGTGCTGCGGGCGCGAGGGCCCCGCGTGATACGCGCGCTGTTGTAACGGCGGCTTCGGTGCGGCCGTGAGGGTTGCTACCTTCTCTTCGTTGTCTGCCATTCTGTCAGTCAGTGAAAATGATACGAGAGGGGAACGCGGAGCGTTCCGACTTCTGTGCCCGGGAGAGGATTTGAACCTCCATGGGATTGCTCCCACTACGCTCTGAACGTAGCGCGTCTGCCAGTTTCGCCACCCGGGCTATTGTGTTTTCAGTCGCTTGAACTCGTCCAGCAATTCCGTGGCCACAGGGTCGATGCCCAGGCCGAGGGCCGCATAATAGCCGGTCCAGAGTGCACGCGCGTAGTCGGTGAACACCTTTTCCATGACCGTGTTCCCGGTGAGTCCGACAGTCCTGACAGTATACCCCTTTGTGCCCAGCAGTGCAAGGAGCGCATCGAAGTTCTTCGCGTACCGCGGCGCATCCTGAGGGTCGCGCAAAAGGACGAACGCGACCTGGTCCCCATAGGGGCCTTCCCACCCGACCATCTCGTTGTGCGCTCCCGAGGGGAACCAATTGACCATCACCTGGCGCTTGGCCGTCTCGGAGTAGCACATCTTCCAGAAACCGGTGAGCTTGCGCCACGGATACGACGCGTAGATGACCGGCATGCGGCTGCCGAGCGCGGCGGCGAGCTCCTTGGCTTCAGGCTCGAGCGCGGCGACATCCAGCGATGACGGGAGCAGAGATTCCAGGCCGAGCGCGCCGAACAGCGCTCCTGCCATCAGCCCGACGTTCGCGCGCGGGATGGCGTTTTGCTTCGGGAGTCCGATGAGCGGTGAGCCGTCAGCGCGGGCCATATCGGCAAGCTTCCCGCCGGACGTGATGACCAGCGTCTCGGCGCCCAGCTTCCGGGCCGCCCGGTATGACGAGACGGTCTCCTCGGTATCGCCTGACCACGACGTGCAGATGACCAGGTCCGCGGCGCCGGCGCCGGCCGGAAGGTCGTAGTCCCAATGGACGACGGTTCCTTCGCGCACCATGGACACCATCTCACCGGCGACCGCGGAACCGCCCATGCCGGTACTGATGAGCGTACGGAACGGTTTGGCCACGCGCGCAGAAGCTCCCAGCGAGACGCCGGTACGCAACTGCTCGGGCAGGGCCAGGATGTGCTCCCTCATTTGAACTGCCGCTTGGTGTTCAGATACCAGTCTACCACGTTGGCGAAGCGGTCCGAAGGCGTCCCGATGAGCGTGGCGTCAAATCCCTTCACCCGGTAATCCAGGCCGTACAGATAGTGCGGGCTGTAGAGGAACACGGCGGGGATGTCCTCGATGAGAATGTCCTGGAACGTATCGTACTTCTGCGCGCGTGCCACCGGATCCAGCGTCGTGCGGGCGTCCTCCAGCAGTTTGTCGGCTTCCTTATTGCTGTAGAGCGCGAAGTTGCGGCCCTGGCCTTCGCGCTGACTGGAGTCCCAGATGGGGAACGGGTCCGGATCGGTCGTCATCACGACACCGAACAGCAGCACCTGATAGGAGCGGTCATTGATGGACTGTTGCAGCGACGTGATGGGCAGGGTCTCCACGGTGACGCGTGCGCCGACGGCTTCCCACTGCGTCTTGAGCATGTCGGCCACGGTCGCGAGCTCACTCCAATCCGAGGTCGTGATGCGGATCTCGAGCCGGTCCTTGCCGTGTTTCAACACGCCGTCGGTGTCGGGTGTCCAGCCGCTTGCCTGCAGGACGGCACGCGCCTGGTCGGGGTCGTAATCGTAGGATTTGACGTTGGGATTGATGTCCAAAATGCCGCCCAGCATGGGGGAGTTGATGAGGAATCCGTTGCCTCCGAGCGCGGCGTTGATGATGGAAACGCGGTCGGTGGCGTAGCTCAGCGCGAGGCGGACGTTCTTATCCGACAGCGCCGGTGACTGGGTCTGATTGAAGAACGCGGCGAAGTAGCTGGGCATCTTCAGGCGTTCCACCTGCACACGGCCGGGGAAGCGGAGCTTGCCGATGTTGGTGCCGGAGATGAAGCTGAGGTCGTCGATCTGGTTCGCGTTGAATGCGGCGATCATATCGTCCTCGGACCCGTAGAATTTGAAGTCCAGTTCGTCGAGGTGCGGCCTGCCGCCGTAGAACGACTGGTTGGCCTGCAGACGGTAGGTCACGACCGCACCGGTGTCGGAATCCTTGGTGAGCGACTTGAACTCGTACGGGCCGGAACCGACGGGTTTCAGGTTGAGCTCGGAGAGCGGAAAGTTGATGGGTTTGATGTCCTCCCAGAGATGCTTGGGGAGGATGCCCAGCGTCAGGTTGCCGGGGAACTGCGCATAGACGTTGCGGAGCGTGAAGATGACGACATGGTCCGAAACCGCCTTGACGTCGATGCCGGAGAACGCGCCACGCACGTTCAGCGGCGCACCGTAGTCAGGATTCTGCGCGGCCTCGACCGTGAAGACGACGTCATCGGCCGTCACCGGAACGCCGTCCTGCCAACGCGCGTCATCGCGGATGGTGACGCTGTACGAGAGCCCGTCGGAGGTGACCTCCGGCATCGTCGTCGCCAGGTCGGGTTCCAGTTTGCCGGCGCCGTTGAGTTTGTAGAGTCCTGAATAGACGAGCGATGAAAGGTCACGG
>DATJZE010000030.1:0-5509 GCA_035499235.1 Minisyncoccota bacterium
ATGTCCTCCGGCTTGGCGTCGGGCCAGTTCTTCCGGACAAACTGCTCCAGCTCCGCCAGCGTCGCCGCCTCGCTGTCGTAGACGGCACCACCGTTGCGCTCCACAAGATTCTTCATTGTGCCCTCCTCAGGGATCAAAGAAATTTGGGGAACCATTTCCCCTTCTGAAACTTCGTCGGTACGAAATCTCGGAAGGGGTCCGGAGGGAGAAACGTCTCTCCGGCACTACCGCGGGATCGGTCGCTTCGGGGACCAGACCGTCAGGATCGAGGTTACGATCCACGTGATGCTCAGGATGCCCAAGATGAGCCGGAGCCACATGGGCAGCTCGTTGCCCTCGATGGCCACCAGTAACATCAGGCCGGCAAGAATGGCGAACATGTTAACCTCGCTTTCTACATACATTATAGCAAAAAGCAGGCGTTTTGTCAAACGCCGGTTGCTGTCAAAAAGTGGCTATACCGTGAGAATTTCGGGGCCCTTTTCGGTGATGGCAATGGTGTGCTCGAAGTGGGCCGAGAGCGAACCGTCTGCCGTCTCGTAGGTGAAACCGTCCTTGCCGTCTTTGATTGCGCCGGAACCCATGTTGATGATGGGCTCGATGGCCAGCACCATGCCGGTCTTGAGCGCCAGGCCGGCCTTGGCCTTGCCCGTGTTGGCGACCCACGGCTCTTCGTGGAGTTCTCTGCCGATGCCGTGGCCGCCCAGCTCGAAGGCGACGGAGAATCCGTTGTCTTCGGCGTGCTTCTGGACGGTGTGCCCGATGTCGCCCAGGTAGTTGCCGTCCTCGCAGAGCGGGATGGCCTGTTCCAGGCACTCGCGCGTCACCGCGATGAGTTTGCGGCGCGCTTTGTATTCCTCCTTCTCTTTGACCGCGTCCTTATCCAGATTCGTGACCAGCACCGTGCGCGCCGCGTCCGTGTGCAGGCCGTCCAGGATGACGCCGAAGTCCAGCTTCAAGAGATCCCCCTCCTGCAGTACGTATGCCGAGCCGGGCGTGTGGACGCACTGGTGGTTCACCGACAGACAGATGACGTCCGGATATCCGCGATAGCCCAGGAAGCTGGCTTTGACCTTGTGGTCCTTGATGCGCGCCGCGGCGATTGCCGACAGCTCATCGGTCCGCATCCCCGGCTTCGCGGTACCGGCGAGCTCGCTCAAGATGGCGGCCAGGATGCGGCCGCCTTCCTTCATCGTCGCGATCTGTTCTCCGGTCTTCAGCGTGATCACGCAACTACCATACAACAAGAAACGACCCCCGGCTAGCGGGGGTCTACTCTTCCGGTACCGGCATCCGCCGGCGTTCCAGCACCTCGACGGCCTTGGCGTGGATCGAGGTGATCTCGTCGGCGCCGTTCAGATGGATGACCTGGTAGCCCGCCGTCCCGAAGTAGTCCAGCATCGGCTTCGTCCGCCGCTCGAACACCGCGAAGCGGTTCCGGATGCTCGCTTCATCCTTGTCCAGGTTGTCGGGTCGCTTGCGCAGCGGGCTCCCGTCCCACGGACAGACGGTCAGGTTCCGGAACTCCGGCGTGTCGGGGATGGGGTGGTCATTGAGCGTGCAGACGCGACGCGCCAGCCCCCGCCGGATCGCCTCCTGGACCGTGATGTCCAGATAGAAGATGTGGACGTTCTCGGGGCCGTAGAGGCGCGAGAGAAGCGGTATCTCGCCCTCGTGGTCCGCATCGCCCCGGGCTTCGTACACGGTGCGCGGCGAACCGGAGAAGACGATGCTCTTGCCTTCCGCCGCGAGCTTCTCGATGCTTCCGCGCATCCATTCCAGGATGACAGGGGGGTCCACGAGCTCGCCGGCATCCACGTTCTTCTTCTGCTTCGCCACGACGGGGTCATCCGGGTGGTCACGGAACTGAGCCCGGATGATGGCGGTGGACTCAAGGTGAAAGAACCCTGCCTCCTGCTCCAGCCACAGGGCTTGCGTCCCCTTGCCCGAGCCGGGAGGTCCGAAGAAAATGACTGCCTGTTTCGGCATCCGTTCCTCCATGCGGCCACGCTAGCAGGGCACCGGAAAAAGGAAAGCGCCGGGGTGTTGATACCCGGCGCCCGATTCACATCACCCGATCGTTGACCGGCGCGAGATCCTCCATGGCACGTGTGACGTCGCCGTGCTCACCGAAGACCACGCGCGGGTCGGCTTCCTGGAGCTCGTCATAGGCGCGGAGCATGCCGATGAGCGCGTCCTGCGCCTCCGGCGTGCCGCGGCCCCACGTGGTGATGACGTTGGATGCCTTGCTCATCGCCGCCACGTACGCCTGCTCGGCCAGCGCCCTGGTGCACCGACGACGCGTCGCCCCGTTCTTTCGCCGCTGCAACCACCGCTGGCCCAACCAGAGGGCGATCAGCATGCCGAGCAGGAACATGAGACCGACCTTGTCGTACGCGCCCGAATCTATCGCGTCCCAGACGGCGCTCATGACCGGCCCTGCTTGTAGGCCGCAATGGCCGCTTCGAGCTCGTCGATGGATGCGTCCACGGGGTCCAGCGTGCTGCGGTCGACGTTCAGAACGCGCTGCGCGGCACGGAAGACTTCCAGCCGCATCGTCGCATCGGTCTCGCCCTCCGGCCACGGCCGGTGAACGATGGGCCTGGTCTCGTGTGTGAACACCGTCTTCGGCATCACTCACCTCCGTACCTACTATACCACACTATTGTGTAAAAGAAAAGGCGGGGATCGAACCCCGCCTGACACTCCTATCGCTTCGACAGCGTCTTGAGCGTGAACGTCCGCTCGCCGCTGCGCTGGTCGACGCCCGTGTCGCGCAGTTCCACGAGGTTCTCGCCGAACGAGGTCAGAGCATCCCAGAGCGTCGCGAAGTTACCCGCGAGACCCTTGGTGCTCGCCCCGAGCGCGAACTGCCCGCCGCAGTACATCTCGATGTCCCCGTTCGCCTTCACGAACAGCACATACTCTTTCACCGCTCACCTCCGTGCATGGTATACCACATGTGTCGGAAAAAGAAAAGGCACGTGGTTCGCACGTGCCCATCGGCAGCCTTATTGAGTCCACTCGTGGACGTATCCGTACCCGTCCCTTACGCTGTGGGCGGTTCCCTGGTTGCGTCGTCCCTGCTGAAGGACGCATGCCTTGACCCGGTGAGGCGGCAGGAGAGAGTGCCGCTGCCACTCGATTTCCTTACAGTCATCGGCGACCCGCCAGCCGGGATAGATGCGCCCGGACATCCGGGCGGGTCCGTGATCATGGACAATGCCATAGTCCACGAAGCCGGCCGCTACAAGCGTCTTCGAGGCGCTGGCCTCCGAGGAGAACGGCCCCGCGAGCACACCTCGCTCGCCCTTGCGCCAAGGCGTCCACACGAGTGCGACGTAGTACAGCTTGTCCGAAATATTGTCGACGGGCGACTTCTTTCGCATCCCCCACCTCCGCGTATGGTATACCACGGTTTTCTCAGTAACACAATGAGCGAAGCTAGTACTCGTACAGCGAGAGCTGCGCCTGGATCTGCTTCATCACTTCCAGCGCGACGGAGACGACGATGAGGATCGACGTGCCGCCGATGGTGAACGCCGAGACGCCGGTGGCGCCGCGGACGATGTTCGGCAGGATGGCGATGGTGCCCAGGAAGATGGCGCCCACCAGGGTGACGCGGTTGAGCAGGTGGTTGAGGAACGATGCCGTCTGCGGGCCCGGCCGGATGCCGGGGATGTAGCCGCCCTGCTTCTGGATGTTCTCGGCGATGGACTTCGGGTCGAACGTGATGGCCGTGTAGAAGTACGTGAAGATCACGACGAAGATGAAGTACAGGATGGAGTACCACAGGTTCTGCTGCAGGAACGTGGCCACGGCCGTGGCGATATGCGCGACGATGGCGATGTGCGAGGACGCGAAGAAGTTCGCGATGACGCCCGGGAACAACAGCAAGGACAGCGCGAAGATGATGGGAATGACGCCGGCGTTGTTGACGCGCATCGGCAGGTACGTGGACACGCCGCCGTACTGCCGCATGCCGCGCACGCGGCGCGCGTAGTTGACCGTGATGTTGCGCTGGGCTTCGGAAATGTAGATGACGCCCACGATGACCGCCAGCGATACCAGGACGAACGCGACATAGGTGAACAGCTGGTCGGGCGTGTAGGTGAAGATGGCCTGCTGGAGGTTGGAGGGGAAGCGCGCCACGATGCCGGCCAGGATCAACAGCGATACGCCGTTGCCGAGGTTCTTCTCGGTGATGAGCTCGCCCAGCCACATCAGGAACACCGAGCCGGCGGTGACGATGACGAGCGTGGAGAGCATCTGCAGCAATCCGAGCGGCGCGATGACGCTCTGTCGGGTCAGGAGCGTGAGGAACGCGTACCCCTGCACCATCGCCAGCGGCACCGTCAGGATGCGGCTGTACTGGTTGAACCGCGTCCGGCCGGCTTCGCCCTCGTATTTATACATCTGTTCCAGCGACGGGAATATCATCGTCAACAGCTGCATGATGATGGTCGCCGTGATGTAGGGGCCCAGTCCGAGCATCGCCACCGACAATGTGGACAGCGAACCGCCCGTGAACGTGCTGACGAGCCCGAACAGCTGGTTGTTGTTCAAGAAGTCGCGCAGACGCGATGCGTCCACCGCTGGGATGGGCACGTTGTGCGCCAGCTGCGCGACGGCCATGAGCGCAAGGATGAAGAGCACCTTGTTGCGGATCTCGGGCCGTCGGAATATCTGGAGAATGGTATCCATGAGGATGCTACGCCGCCACCGTGCCCCCGGCCGCCTCGATCTTCGCCTGTGCCGATTTTGACACATGGAGGCCGGTGAACGCCAGCCGCTTGGTGAGCTCGCCGCCACCCAGCACCTTGACGCGCGTGGAGCCGGCGGGGACAAGGCCGTGCGTGGCCAGCGTCTCGGGCGAGACGGTGTCCCCCTCGGTGAACGCGCCCAGCGCCCACAGGTTCACCGCAGCCGGTTTGGTCTGCCGGACGGAGAAGAACCGGTGCTTGCGGTGCGGCCGGCTGTTGCCCGGCTTTTTGGACGCGCCACGCGTCTTCGGGAACAGCTGCCAGATGCGGTTGTCGCCGCCGCGGAACCCCGGGCGCACCGTGGCGCCGGCCCGCGACTTCTGGCCCTTGGTGCCGCCGCCGGACGTCGTACCGCGCTTGCCGCCGCGGCCGATGACCTTCTTGTATTTCCGGCCGTGTGCCGGTTTGAGCGTGGAAAGTTGCATGGTTATGATTGCCGTTCCTTGTTCGTCCGCAGTTTCAGGAGCGCCTCGATGGCGGCACGGGCGATGTTGATCTTGTTGTTGGTCCGGCGGGTCAGTTTGCCGGTAAGCGCGCCGATGCCGGCCAATTGGGCCACGACACGGACCGCGCCCCCCGCCTTGATGCCGGAGCGGGACGGCTTCAGGATGACCTCCGCGCTAGAGTACTTGCCCTCCACCTGGTACGCGATGGTGCCCTCCGTGAGCGGGACGGTGATGAGGTGCTTCTTGGCCTGCGCGTACGCCTTCTGGATGGACTGCTGGACGTCGCGGCCCTTGGCGACG
>DATJZE010000031.1:0-3639 GCA_035499235.1 Minisyncoccota bacterium
GGCGGATCCCGGCACCTATGTGTTGTACGTGGGGCAGGCGTTCGAACGCCGGCATCTGCGCGAATCGCTTGCGGCGTTCACGGAGCTGGCGGCGGAAGATCCGGCATTGCGGTTTTGCATCATCGGACCGGACCGGTATGAACCGCCGATGATCGCGGAAACCGTCCGGCATCTGAACCACCGTCTCGGCCGTACCGCGGTCTCGTGGCGCCCGCAGGTCAGCGATGATGCGCTCGCCGCGGCATACCGCGGCGCCCGGACGCTGGTCTATGTATCCGACACCGAGGCGTTCGGCCTGCCGCCGCTGGAGGCGCTGTCGTATGGCACGCCCGCCATCCTCGCTGACGTCCCCGTGACGCGCGAGATATTCGGCGACCACGCATTCTTCGTCCCCTCGAGGGACGTCGACGCGTTGGCGGCGACCTTCCGTCGTGCCCTGAGCGATACTGCCGCGCGGGCCCGCATCCGGGACGCCGCGCCGCGTATCCTGGCCCGGCACTCCTGGACGCGGTTCGCCGAGCGCTTTCTCGCGACGGTCAACGACATGACACGATGAGCCTCAAACTCCCCACAGCCGTCTGGGTCCCTCTCGCCATACATCTGGCGCTGTTCGTCCTGGTCGTGACCGGCATGGTGCCCCGGGCGGTCGTCCCGTTCTGGACCGTCGCGGTGGTTCTGTGGGCGGCTGTCGTCCCGGCATCGGTGTCCGTGCCGTTCTTCGCCGCGGCGATTCCTCTGTTCATCGCGGTTCCGCTGACGGCCGACTTCGATAATTTCAACATGTGGCGCATCGTGGCACTGGTCATCTTCCTGCGGTGGTTCCTTTCGTCGTTCAGCTGGCGTTCGCTCGCGGATCTCATCCGCGGCTGGGTGCGGGATCCGTTGCGTTCCCCGTTCGCGACGACGCTGGTGGCGCTGGGTTTCCTTGCGGCGGCGTCGGTCATTCCGGCCGCCGACCGGCACGCCTGGGCGCTCCGGCTGATCTTCTTCGTCAACGCGGCACTGGTGCCCGTCGTCGCCTACGCCGTCTCGTCCCGCGAGCCGGGCGTCCGCCATACGACCGTCGTCGGGGTCGCATGGGCCGCCGTCATCGTGACCGTTGCGGGGTTCATCCAGCTCGCCTCCACGTACTTCATGGACATCTATTCGTTCATGCGCGTCTGGGGCGAGGGGATACAACTGCGGCAGTTCGGCTCGTTATGGTCCCAGATTGCGGTGCACATGGGCAACACCTGGTTCGCGTATTATGGACCCCAGCTGTCGCTGCGGATGTTCTCGCTGTTCCCCGACTCGCATTCGTTCCCGCTGTTTCTGATCCTGGCGGTCGCCGCATTGGTCGCGCTCGGATTCCGACCGGTCATGACGATGCGGACACGGGGAACGCTGGTGGTCATCTGGATCCCTCTGGCGTTCCTCGCGATCATCCTCTCGGGCACGCGCGGATTTTGGGCCTCGTCCGTGGGACTGCCGCTGGTCGCGCTCGCCGTGTGGTGGTGGATGCGCCGGACCGGCGCGTCAGGTGACCGCCGTGCCGCATGGAAGTATCTGACGGCGTGGCTGGCGGTGTTCTACCTGCTGTTCGCCCTGGCATGGCCGATCGTCGTCTCTCCGCAGTTCCTGCTCTCGGGTGGCTCCGAACTGTTCGCCGGGCGACTCAGGTCCATCGTCGATTTCGGAGAGACATCCAATCGCGCACGACTCGAGATCTGGAAGGCCACGGTGACGTCCATCGTGCACCGGCCGGTCCTGGGGGTCGGTCTCGGGAACTTCCCGGTCGTGCTGGACCAGCAGATCATCCTCGCCAAAGCCGGTTCTTCCGCCCACAACATCTGGCTCCACATCGCCGCCGAAATGGGACTGCCCGCGCTCGTGGTCGCTGTGGTGCTGTTCCTCCTGATCATCCGCAGCGCATACCGGGTGTTCCTCCGTTCCCCCGAGCGTTTCATGGGCTGGTATGCGGCGTGGCTCGTATTCGCGATCCCGTGGATCGCGGCGTATTTGCTGACCGATGCGGCGCTGTTCGACGAGCGCGCACTGCTGATGTTCGGCATCACCGTCGCATTGTTGCGTTCTGCAGAACGAACCGTATGAACTCCCGCGTCGCCGTCCTTCTGGTCGTCCGTAACGGTGAGGCGTGGCTGCACGCGGTATTAGGCGCGCTCGCGTCGCAGACGCACCGCGCGATGGACGTGACGGTATGGGACAATGCATCGACGGATTCGACGGCACGCATCGTCTCGAGCTACCCGCGCATGCGCCTGGTCCGGAGCCCGGAGAACATCGGGGTCTGGGCTGCGGTCGAGCGGATGGTCGCCGACGCATACGCTGACCATATCCTCGTCCTCACCGATGTGGTGCTGGCGCCGCGATACGTCGAAGTGTGCGCCCGAGCGCTGGACGATGACGCGCGCCTGGGCGCCGTGCAGGGCAAATTGCTGCGGAAGTCCGATCCGACCTCCATCGACGCGCTGGGTTTCAGGATGGAGCGATCGCGGCGGGTCACGATACTCGGCCACGGAGAACGCGACGACGGACGCTGGGACGTGCCCACCGACGTTTTCGGCGTGGAGGGAGCGGCACCGATGTTCCGCCGTGCGGCCTTGGAAGACTGCCGCGTCGATGGCCATATCGTCGACCCTGATTTCCGTGTCGGAGGCATCGGGTATGGCGACGATTTTGACCTTGCGTGGCGTATGACGGCGTTCGGATGGCGGCAGCGGATGATCCCGACCGCGATCGGCTGGCACGAACGCTCCACGACGTCGGATACCGGCCGGGGCATCGTCGGCCGGATCCGCCGGCGCACCGTACGGGAGCGCATTCCTGCGTTGACCCGTCAATTGGACTGGTGCAACGTACGGTTGGCAATCGTCAAGAATGATTCTATACTGGACATCCTCCGCGACCTGCCGTTCATCGCGGTCCGTGAGGTCGCGGTGCTGGGATATCTGGCGTTGTTCGAACCGCGCTCGCTGGGGGGCGTCGCCAGGTTCGTGCGGCTCCTGCCGGCCATGATACGCCGCAGACGCTTCGTGCAGTCACATCTCTCATCATGAACAAGCGCACATTCATCGGGGGAGCCGTCCTCATCGCGGTGGTTGCCGGTTCTTGGGCGATGCTTCGGCTTACGTCAGGGTCGTCCGTCATCGTGTTCGGAAAGCATTTCGGGCAGAACGCCACCGCCAATGCGGCAGCGGCCGTGACGCCGATCGCCGACGACCCGCAGTATGCGATGCCGGCCAACGATCCGAACCGGCTGGATGTGCTGCTGCTGGGCATCCGCGGCGCCGATGACGTCGCCAACGGCGGCAGTCTCACCGACACGATATTGCTCTTCTCCCTGGACACGAAGACCGGTCGGGCGGCGCTCACCTCCATCCCACGGGACCTGACGCTCCGGGTGACCGACACACGGACGGAGAAGATCAATACCTCGTACGTGCTCAACGGATTGAACGGCACCAAGCGTCTCTTTTCACGCATCCTGGGCATCGGCATCGACAACGTCGTCGTCGTCGACTTCAATGCGTTCAAGGATGTCGTGGATCAGCTCGGCGGCATCACGATCCACCTGGACAAACCGTTCTCGGAGGCCGAGCAGTGGGCGGGCACGGCATCGGAGTCCTACGTATTCTCGCT
>DATJZE010000032.1:0-10811 GCA_035499235.1 Minisyncoccota bacterium
CGGTGATTCTCGACGGGTGAAGCGCGATGTCCAAGGATTGCCGTCCGACGGATGACAGCGTCGGCTGAAAATTCGGAACGCCGTAATACCCGCTCTTGGTGACCGACAACGCATGGCCGCCGGGAAGAGCGTCGGCTGCCAGCGTGAACCCGTACCATCCGCGGGCGTCCGTGATGGCCGAAGCGAGCGGTCTGCCATGGGCGTTGACCAAGGTCACACGCGCCAGAGCAAGTGCGTCGCCGGACGTGGCATCGCGGACCGTCCCCCACGGATGAACGGGGTTCGCGACGAGGAGCGCCCGGCTGCGCGACGCCCCGTACGCCATGAGCCTGCCCGAATCCCCCGGTCCGCGCAGGGCGATCAGGAGACGGCGTACCGCTTCCACGACCGACATCGCTGTCGCCACCAGTGCGATGATGGTGAGGATGCCTCCGTTATCGGTGATCGCCTGGAGCAGTGTTCCCGTCAGTGGCGCCATGAGGTACGCGAAACTGTCGATGCCGTCCCCGATGAACGCACCGGTGGTTCCCGGGACCGTCGTGAGGGTCGCGATCTGCCAGAGCGATTGCGCGGCCAAGAGGAGCGCGGGCACGGCAAGGAACGCGATGATGAGCGGGAGCGCGATCTTGAAGTTGTGGCCGAAGATTCCGTCCATGGTCAAACGGTGAGGGTCAGGGTGAACCACGCCCGGCGCCCGACGCGCGAGCGACCGCGGATGCGGACGGTGCGCTGCCGCTGGGGGGTGACGTTCGCCGGCGTGTAGACCTGCAGGTCATAATCCTTGCCGCGTTCGCCCGAGAGGATGTACCGGCCGTGCTCGTCGGAGACCGTGAACCCGGCGCGTGCGCCGTTCAGGTCGTTCAGGATGACCAATGCGAAGGACAGCGGTCGCCCGGTCAGCGCATCGCGCGTGATGCCGTACGGCCGGTACATGGCGAGCATGCGGATGCCGTTGGAAACGAAGAACAGGATGAAGATGACCAGGTTGGTGACCGTCCGATGCAGCCACAGGTTGACCGGCACGAGTACGAGACCGAGCCAGAAGCCGAGCGACAGCAATCGGTCGCCCCATGTGCCGATGAGACCGCGTCCGAACTCCGTGAACGACGTGCGGGTCGGCGAGATCGGGTCGATGGGGATGTTGAAGTGGACCGGCGTCTCGCCCTGCAAGGTCACCTCGCCGCCGCGGTACAGGTTGTCGTACACCACGTAATCAGTCACTGCTTGGCTCGACGATGACGGGAAACGGTAGCCGGGTTTCGTGACGCGGATACTGACCTTGACCGTGGTCTGTTGCAGCGATTGTGCCGATGTCACGAAGCCATACCGGCCGTCGCGATCGGAGAACCGTGTTTCCAGGACACGGAGCGACGGGTCCAACAGCTCAATGCGTGCGAATGGTACCGGCCGCTTGTTTTTTGAATCGTAAACGGTCCCCCACACGCGTGCCCGCTTCTTCAGTCCCACCGCCTGCAGGAAGGAGAAGGTCACCGCGGCGGTCTCGCTTTGGATGAGCGCGGAGAGGACACCCACGATCGCAGCCAGCGTGCCGACCGCGGTCGCCCCGCATGACGCCGCACCGAGCGGACCCTGGCAGACGTTGGTGAGCGGGCCGAATACAGCTGATGCCAGTACATCCAGGAAATTCCCGACCGATTGCACCGCCTGCACGATGGGATTCGGCGTTGAGATCGGCGGTATCGGCGACGATGTCGGGACGACCGGGGACGGCGTGCCGACCGGCGGTGAAACCGTCGGCTGCGTGACCGGCGGCGGCGTGGCCTGCGGTGTCGCGCTCACACCCGGAACGTTCGTCGGACTCGCCGCGGGTGTCGGCCCGCCGAGGAAGATCGGAAGCACGACGCCGCCGGGCGCCGGCGTCGGCGTTGCAACGGTGGTCAGTGCAACCTTGAAACTGACCGGTGTGCACGTCGTGTTCGTGCAGTTGAACGATATCCACCCGATGTTCTCGCCCCAGGCGAAGCCGGAGAAGTCACCGGTGGTCCCGTCGATCGTCACGCCGTAGTCGACGTTCGGCAGTGTGCCACCGCCGGTGCACGAGTTCGTGTTCGAACAGTTGAACGATATCCAGCCGACGTTCTCTCCCCAGGCGTAGCCCGACAGCGTGTCGCCGGTCCGCGTGACCGCGTATGAAACCACGCCGCAGGAAGCGGTGTTCGAGCAATTCAGGGAAACCCAGCCGATGTTCTCACCCCACACGTAACCGGTGAGGGCTCCCGAAGTCGGGACATCGATGTTGCCCTGCGTCGTGCCCCAATTCAGCCAGCCGATGTTCTCACCCCATGCATAGCCGGTCGTACCGACTGCGCGGACGAAGCCCGCGGTCGCCAGCAAGAGAATCGCGACGAGGAATATCCGGGATAGCTTCATGGGCAGGTACCGCCGTTCACTCGGACGATGATGCATTTGGCGATCTGCATCGCGCTTCCGTTGGGATCGGCAGTGATGGCGCTCGAATCGAATGACCCGAAGAGAGCATCCGAAATCGATGCGAGCGAAGTCAGTGTCCCGGTCGTCGGTGCAGTCGGCGGGTTGAGCGTGCCGGCGGTCGCGAACCGAAAGACGCCTACGATGATCGCGACACTCACCGCGATCATCAACACTGACCGCACAAATTTCCGGGCGCTCACGCTACGCTCAGTCATACCTAAGAATTATACCGTATGCGGGCATCGGCGACCAAGAAAAAATGCCCATTCCATGGGACTGTTCGGATTGTTCGTAGTAGGACCGGATCCCATGTGCATCCGATGAACGGTGCTTCACGACTTCCTTACCTCCCCGGGCTATGAAACCATCATAATGAGAGGGCTAAATTACTAGCCTTTATGTATTTACGGATCTTCTTGAACCCGGGTTCAGCTATTCCTTGACGGTAACTAATCGGGAACCGGTCATCACGCTTGGTTTCTCGGACCCAAGCAGATAGAGGACTGATGGTGCGATGTCCACAAGCGTTCCGAGCGGTGCGTCTTGTGCGAGCACTTCGAGACTCTTGCCCGATGCCTCGCCCTTCTCGAGCCCGGGAACCGCGAATATCACGGGCACGTTCCGTGTAGAATGTTGCGTGTCGTTCCCGCCCGTGAGCGGGTCAATGAGCTCCTCTGCGTTGCCATGGTCTGCCGTGATGATGACCGCGCTCGTCGTTTCTTTGAGGAGTGCCGGCACGAGTTGCTTGAGGCAGTCGTCGGTGATGCGGATCCCCCGCTCCGTCGCTTGCAGATCCCCGGTGTGCCCGATCATGTCAGGGTTCGCGAAGTTGATGACGTACATGCGCGCGTCGTCGTTGCTATGCTTCAGCACCGAGTCCACGATGCTCTGCGCCGACATCTCCGGATGCTCGACGTATTCATGCCCTTTCATCATGCGCGACGACACGATGTCCCGTGATTCGCCAGGGAACGCCGGTATGCGACCTCCGTTGAAGAAGTTCGTGACATGCGCCTCTTTCTCTTTCTCGGCGATGCGCCATTGATGCCATCCTTTGTCTGAGACGATCTGACCGAGCGTATCCGGAAGTTCGGGAGCAGGATACGCGAACGGTGCCGTGAGCTCCTCCGCATACTTCGTCATCGTCACCATCAGCACGTTCTTGAGATGCCGCACGCGGTCGAAGCCCGTGAACGCATCGCCGAGGATGAACGGTGTCGCGAGTTGCCGCGCCCGATCGTTCCTGAAGTCATAGTAGACGACCGCGTCACCGTCGCTGACCGGGCCGACCGGTTTACCGGATTCCGTCACGGTCGCGGGTTCGATCGCGTAGTCCGTCTCCTTCTTCGCATAGCAGGCGCGGATGTAGGCTTCGGGATCCTCAATGGACGGCGCATCGCCGAGCACGATGGCATGCCAGACACGCTCCGTCAGCTTCCAGTTGTTGACGCGGTCCATCGCGTAGCTCCGTCCCTGTACCGATGCGATGCGCCCCCCGGTCTTCTTCAGGAACGGTTTGAGCGTCTGCAGCACGTTGATCGCGTCCTGCGGCGGCATGTCCTGCCCGTCGGCGATGAAATGGACGAACACCTTCGGGAGGCGGCTGCGGTGCGCCAGCTCCAGAAGCGCGATGAGGTGATCCACATGCGAATGGATGCCGCCGGGACTCGTGCAACCGATGAGATGCAGCGCCGACGCGTTCTGCTTCGCGTGCTGCACGGCTTTCATGAGCTCCGGATTCTTGTAGAAATCCCCGTTGCGGATCTCTTCATTGATGCGCGCAAGGTCCTGAATGACGATGCGTCCGGTGCCGATCGCGGAGTGTCCGACCTCGGAGTTCCCGGGGTTCCCCCACGGCAGCCCGACCACGAGACCCGCGGCCTCCACCGCATACGAGGGATATGTCGCGATCAATGATTCCAGGTACGGCATCCCCGCCTGCAGGATGGCATTGCCCGGCTCTGGACCGGCCAAACCGAAACCGTCCAAAATGATGAGGAATACCTTCTTGAACGGGATGGGCATGTCAGCGCCTTACATCCGCAGCGGCTTCGTGATCCATCCCTTGTTGACGTCGAGCATCGTGCGCAGCTGGCGCGGCGGGATGATGTCGGCCGGCGAGTAGACGACCATCTGGTACGTCCCCCGCTCGACGACCAGGAAGTAGCGTCCGCGTTCGTCGGACACCGTGAACGCGACGCGTTTGCCCGACAGGTCATTGAGCGTGATGAGCGCGAAGCGCATCGGACGTCCGGTCTGCGAGTCGGTCACCGTGCCGAACGGCCGCTCCGTGATGCCGAACAGGCGCAGCGATGCGGTGCCTAAAAACAGGCACAGTGTGCCGAACGTGAACGGGTTGGGAGCCGCAAGGAAGCTGAGCGGCACCATGATGAGTCCGATCCAGAACCCGGCGTCCGCGATGGCCGCCACGCTTGCGCCCAGCGCGATGGACGGTGACTTGACCATCAGCGGCGCCGCGGACGGACGCAGCGGGTCCATCGGGATGTCGAAGTTGATGAGCGTGTCGGCATTCACCGTGATGAGCGCGCCGTAGTAGAGGTTGTTGTATACGAACGTATCGATGGAGGGCGGTGTGACCGACGGGAAACGGTATCCGCCTGAGCTCGCCGCGATGAAGATCTGGATGTTCTGCGCCAACAGCGACTCAGGGTTGGTGAGGAACCCGTACCTCCCCTCCTTGTCCGCGATACGTGTCTCCAACACGCGCCGGTTGCGGTCAAGCAGCTGGACGGTCGCGAACGGTATCGGCCGCTTCGTGTTGGCATCGTAGACCGTGCCCCATACCTTCTTCCGTTTCGGTAAGAGCCCGAGCGCTCCCATCAACGACTGCCAGGCGAACGAGAGCGATCCGAGACCTGATATCGAGAGGACCGGTGCCAGAGCGGCGATCGCCGATACCGCGACGGCGACGGCGGAGGCGGCAGCGAGAGGCAGCGCCACGGACTGCGTTCCTGCAAGCGCATGACTGATGGCCTGCAGCACCGACTGCGCGCCGGATACGACGGTCGTGAATGCGGACGGCGAGGGTGATGTGGGCGGCAGCGTGCTGGGGATCGGCGTCGCGGCAGGCGTGCCGGATGGCACGGGCGTGGCCGATGGCATCGGAGTGACGGAGGGTACCGGTGTGGCTGTCGGCGTTGGTGCCGGCGTGGGCGCACCCAACAGGATGCTGTCGGTATAGATGTCCGACGTGAGGTCGCCGAGCGCAGCGAGCGTCGCGGGTGAGTTGGTCACCGCACCCGGCGCATAGTACTGGACATAGACACGGTAAAGACCCCGCGGACATACGGCTGCGCCGCCGCAGAGGTCCCAGCCCGTCACCGATGCTATGAACGGCCGTTCGGTCCCCGCTTCCAGTGTGCCAATCGATTGCAGGGACTTCGAGGAGACCGGGGCTTCGATCGCGATCCTCAATGACTGGTACTGCGGTGACGTTCCCTCGAGCGGCGGAGAAACCGGGAGACCATCGAGGGGTTCCGTCAGCGACTGCGGTTCAACGGGATCGGGTTGACTCTTCACACCGCCGCCACGCGACGCAAGAAGGTCGCGGTCGTCCGGGGCGAGCTGGTCGCCGTTGACCGGCTTCATCGTCACGCCCGGTCCGGTGAACGGACTCGCAAAGGTCAGGCGGACGAATCGGCTCGTGGTCGAGTCGGCCCCTCCGTTGATGAGGATGGCCGGTTGCGGCGTGGGGGTCGGCGTGGGCGGTCCGTATGTGATGGCCTCGACATAGACCGGCGAAGTCGTCGCGGTCCATCCGGCAGCCGGATTGATGAACTCCACATAGACCATATGCGAACCCGCATCGCATGTCGGAAGGTCATAACACAGATTCCAGGAAGCGGTCGCTGTGAACGTGAGCGGGTCCGCGTCGGACAGGTCGGGCAGGTTGCTGATGAGCACCTGCGTGCCGGGCTGGTCGAACCATGGGTTCAATGCCAGTTGGACGTCCGACGCGGCGGTCGTCGTCGCACCACCATCGACCGTCACGCCCCACGTCGGCCAGGACGATGTGGCCAGATACGTGATGCTGCCCAGGGTCACCGGAGACGGAACTCCGGGAGCGGTGAACACCGCGAAGACCGAGTAGAACCCCGACATGCAGTTCATGGAATCCTGGCAGATGTCCCACGACATGGTCTTCTGGAACGGCTGCACGGGTGCAGTGGAAATGCCGGCCATCGTATTCGAGACCTGCATCACGATGGAGCTCGATGCCAGTTGCGTGAAACCGTGTGCAAGCGTGAGCGTGACGTGGTGGTCGGTGGTAGTCGGTGCGCCGCCGTTGATGGTGATGGACCGGGCTCCGGGCTGCTGCCCGACAAGGTCGATGGAGTCCTGGAACGTGGTGATGCCCGAAACCTGTACCGTCGCCGTCGCGCTTTGTCCGCCCGATGTGACCGTCACCGCCTGTGAAACGGGGTCGGTCGTGCCGTTGGTGAATACGACACCGACCTGCGCGCCGCTGCCGGTCACCGTCCCGCCGGGTGCGCTCCACGAGTACGTCCCGGTCCCGCCTGAGGCGTTCAGGATCGCCGTTACGTTCGGGAGCACGCCGAGCGTCGTCGGCGTGACTGCCAACGGAGCCGGAGCCGGGGTCGGCGTGGGGATCGGGGTAGACACCGGAGTGGGCTTCGGAGTCGGCATCGGCGACGATGGTGTCGGTGATGGCGCGGGTATCGGCGTCGGTGGTGTGGCTGATTCCGCGCAGTAGCTGATGACGCCGCCGCGCGAACCGCTGCCGATGCCGCGGCAGTCGGTCACATGGACCGTCGTGCCGCTCACCGCGACCGAGTGACCGCCGCATGTCGTGGAACCGGGCGGGCAGTACGGTAACGTGGCACAACGATCCGCGCAGAACGGCGGCGCATCGCTTGCCGGGCTCTTGCAGACACGGTTCTGACAGTAGCCGCCGACCGCAGCACAGTCCGCGTCGGTGAAGCAATTCGTGAACGGACTGCTGAACGTGTCCGCAAGCGACTGTCGGATGAGCGAAGCGGATGTCGGCGCGGGTGTCGGAGTCGGCGTCAGAGCCACGACAGGCGGCGGCGTGTTCACATAGAACCGCGCGTACACCGTGCGGCTGCCGGGGTTGCATGACCCTTCAGCTGTCCCGAAACACAGGTCCCAACCGACGGTCTTCTGCCAGGACTGGATGATGTTCCCCTGCGCATCGCGTTGCGGGAACGTGTAGTCGAACGGCGCGTACGTGGAGAACGTCGGGTCGTTGGACAGCAGCACATGCACCACGCCCGTGAATGCGGCATCGGCGGTCGCGTTCAGGGTGACGAGCACGTTCCGATCGTCGGTCGATGCCGCATCGCTGTTGACCGAAATGGAGACCGGCACGAACCCGGTGGTCGTCACACCCGCATGGGGCGAGCTTCCGCCGCCGGGTGCCGGTGTGGGAACGATGCCGCCAAAGAACAAAATCCGGTTATGGACTCCATCCGCGACATACAAGCCACTTCCATTCGCGAGGCCGTCGGGTGCGAATGTGGACTGAGTTGCGTCCCCGGTTCCGACCGTGTTGAGATCCGGCACGCCGTAACCATCAACGGCATCCGGTCCGTTTGAGATACTGGCCATCGAAAATCCCACATCGAAAACCAGTACGCGGTAATTGACCGGATCAGCCACGTAGAGTTTGCCGGTGCTGGCGTCGTAACTGGGTGCGACACCGCTGCCGAAACAGGATGGCGTCGGCGCTCCTGGACAGAAGTCCGCGCTGTCGAAGGGATCGGCATCGTTCGGCTGTCCGATCTCCCGCTTCGCCGCTTCACCGTTCGGGAATGACGCGCTCGCATCGAATACGAGGATGCGGCCATCACCTGGGTCAGAGAGAAAGAGTCGCGAGCTGGAGGCGTCATAGGCCATGTCACCCGCACCGTTCGTCACACAGGATGCGGTGGGGCTTCCGCCGCAGTCCGCACGAGTGCCGAACGGGTCACCCGGATCCTGTCCCAGCTCGGCGACCGCCGGTTGTCCGTCCGTGATATCCCCGATGGTGGAGCCGACATCGAAGACGAGTACCCGGTTGTCGAACCCCTCACCGACGAACAACCGGTGATTGACGGGGTCATAGGCGAGCCCGGTCGGCGTGCTTAAGCAAGAATCGTTGATGGGACCCGGGAATGGGCAGTAGTCGGCGTGGTTCATATCGACCTGTCCGAGTTCCCGATCGGCCGCCTGGCCGGAGTGGAGTGTCGCGGGGGTCGCATCGAAGATCAGGATGCGGTTGTTGCTCTGATCGTTGACGAAGAGGCGCGATCCGGAAGCGTCATATGCCATTTCTGCGGGAGCCTGCATACGCGTCGCTGATGTGCCCGATCCAGATGTGCTGAAATTGGGTTGGCCAAGGACGATCGTCGCCGTATGGTCCAGGGGAGCGTTCTGTGCGTTCAGGTCGAACACCATCACGCGGTTGTTGAGCTGGTCGGACACGAAGAGGCGGTGGTTGGCGTGATCGACGACCATGCCGCCCGGAGAAGCGAGTCCCTGGGGATTCGTCGTGTCAGGCACGTCGTAGATCGGGTCGCCGCTGTCGTCGATATGTCCGATGAGGTCAACGGCGAGCGGCCCGTCGGTGAGGGGTACGCCCGGCTGGAGGACCGACGAATCAGCATCGAACACCATGATGCGGTTGCTCCCGCTGTCGGGAACGTACAGATACTGTGAGGTCGGATCGTAGGAGACGCCACCCAGAGATGGGGTGCTGTTGCCGAACCGATCTTGGGTTACCGCGAGTTCTTGCGAATGGAAGTCTCCCTGCCCGATCACGTTCACCGCCGTCGGACCGTCATCACCTGCGGAGTTCGACGCCAGGACGCTCGGGTCGATGTTGAAGACGAGTATGCGTGAGTTATTCCGGTCGACGACGAACAAACGCTGCCCTGTTTCGTCGATCGTATCGCTGCCTTCGGGTACCTCGAAACCCACGGCATTTGGATTGCCGGCCCCAGAATCATTGTCCGATTTATCGATTGATGCGTCAGAGAAGTTGCTCGGAGATATGCCGAGCTCATTGACAGCCAGGGCACTGGCATCGCAATTAGGGTTGCAGTCCGGTACGAGGAAGCCTGGGTCCACATAGAACACCATCACTCGTTGATTCCCCAAGTCGTTCACGAATAGCCGACGGTGCATTGCGTCGTACGCAAGTCCCGCGGGTGTGGAGAGTTGGAATTGTGAGACACCGGCGCTGTAGTCATCGAACAGGTCGCCGCTATCGTTACTATCGAGCTGACCCAGTTCATTGATCGCGCCAGGCCCATCGCACGACATACCGCAATTCGGAATCAGCACGCTGGGGTCCACATTGAAGATCATGACGCGGTTGTTGTCCTGGTCGCTGACGAACAACCGCTCGAGTGTGCCCGGGTTATCGTCTGAAACTGCGAGACCGACGAGGTAGCCGCTACCCCAACTGAATCCGTTGTTTCCGTTTCCGAAGCCGGAACTCTCAAAATCAGGCGCTCCTATGACGTTCTCTGCCGCCATGCCGTTCGTGATATGCGAGGCATCGAACACGAGAACGCGGTCGTTGGTTCGGTCAGCAACGAACAGGCGGTTATTCACATCGTCGTAGACGATGGCAAAGACTTCATTCACATGGGTCGCGTCGACGATATTGAAATCTCGCGCGTGGAAGTCCGCCTGTCCGATGACATTATCCGCGATCCGGTCATCGAGGTGGTTGTTGGCGGGATTCAAATCGAAAACCAATACACGGTAATTCTCTGAGTCGGCGACGAAAAGTCGGTGATTGACCGTGTCGACAGCCGTTGCGTACGGGGTGTTCAGTTGGTGGTCGTTCGGGAGGTCACCCGCGCCTGAGTCCGTGAAGTTGTCCTGCCCGATGACATCGGTAGCCGGCTCATTGAAGCCTGCACGCGCAACCTGCGTCGCGACGAGTCGACTATTCAATATGGCGAAAAGACCGAGTGAACCGATCAGAAGAGGCACAAGAACCGCACGCAAGGGATTGCGCCCGTGTCCTGCAAGAGATCTTTCGTGGGTACCCTCCATATGACCCCGTAACCTATACAGAATAGCACGGAAAATCTCGTCATTATGCATGGACCCCGACTTAGCCGCCCATACCGGGTGAGTCGATCCGCATCAAAACGTCATCCAGTCGCAAAAATCTATCAAGGCAACTATGTGCCTCTTGTAGTGCTTCTATAGGTTGGTTATGAATGTCTATGATTTTGCAATGATATGAAATTGGTGACCATTCCAGAGCTGAATAGAGCCCTTGCGGGCCTCCCTTCAGTGAAAATATCCACTTATCAACACCGATCATCCCAGTTTGAAGTGTCTTCGGAGATCCTCGTCGT
>DATJZE010000033.1:0-7871 GCA_035499235.1 Minisyncoccota bacterium
CAGGAGCGTTATCGTGAGGATGTTCTTCATTGGCCTGTGTGCGCGGCGCAGTACGCCACCTTCGGCGCGTATCCCCGCGTTACCTGTAAACCCTTGTTCGGCTTCGTGTGTGCGGGGTCGTCCCACGGGCATTCCCATGCACGCATAGACCCACCTGCGCAGCTCTGCATGTTCGTGCAGTCCTTGCTTGCGCCGCAGTATCCCGGACCGGCATTGTACCCGGCCGCGATGTTTCGGATATCGGAACCGCAGGTGCTCTTGAGGTCGCTGATGAATTTCGAACCGAGACAGACGACGTACTTCGCGTTCGCATCGGCCTCGAGGAAGCCCGCCGTGATGGGGATCGGCACCTTCGCTCCGCCCGGTTTGCCGTCGGCGGTCGTATAGTTGCCTTTCGAGTCCTTGTAGTAGACGTCGCACGCGTCCTGGTATTTCCGTGCGGTCGCGGGCTGGAGCTGCATCAGACCGAAGTCCCCCGTGGGTCCGGTGGCGTTCGACGTGCAGGATGATTCCGCGAACATGATCGCGTTCACGATGTTCGCGTCTCCGCCGGCGTAGTTGTCCATGTAGGTGCCAAGGGTCTGTTGGCCGTCCGGTTTCAGGTTCCGGCATGAACTGCACTGGAATGCCTTCCCGTTCACCCCTTGCGCGCAAAGGTTCTGTTGGGACGCGGTGGACGGCGCACCGATGTTCTTCGCCTGATAAGGAGACGGCGACGGAACCGCCGGCAGTGTTCCACTGGCTACGAACTGGGTGTCGATGGCACTGATCGCCTGCAGTTCCGCCGGACACGTGAACTGGTTCCACGCATCGGTGGGATTGCCGTTGCCCAACGACTTGATGAGAAAGTCCGTGAACAACCACGCCAAGAGGATGATGGCGACCCCGATGAGCGTGTTCCGGAGCAGCTTTTTGCCCTGCGCGAACTGGTTCGGGCTTGCGCCGCCCAGCAGCATCATGCCGCCGGCGACCACGATCATGAACGCGGCGATGGGTCCCGTGATGCCGTAGAGCACCATGTTGATGAGCCGTTCGCCCAACGCGAAGAAGTCGCACGGAGTGCACGGTACCGGCTGCTGGCCGGCGGTTACGGCCCGGCCGCACTGCACCAGCGGCAGCCAGTCAGGCGCCGCCAGAACGACCGCGGGCATGAACGCGAGGACGAGGACCGCGCTGAGGGCGAATGCTTTCCGCATGGACGTGTCAGTGGGACATCAGCACCGTCACCTTGGACTCGGCATCATGCAACGCATCCTTGATGGACGACCGCCCGAGGTTCACCGCATCAATCATATCGGCGAAGATCGTTCCGATAGCGACGTTGTCGATCTGGAACCATGAACGTGCGGTGAGCGCCTGTTCGGCGAACACGCCGATGTCAGGATCGCTGGACTGCTGGTCGATGAGGTCCCGGCGGGCTGACGGCCGCGCCGTAGCGTTCAGGTACGGGACCGTGCCGTCGCCGGCCGTCATGTAGTCGATGAACTGCCATGCCTCGTTGGGGTGCTTGGATTGCAGCGCGACGCCGAGCGCCCAGTAGTCCGCGTACGTCGTCTTACGGTCGGTGGCGGGCTCCGGGATCGTGGCGATGCCGAAGTTCAGCCGTGGCGCCGCGGCACGGATGGCCGCGAGCTCGTGGTTGTAGTTGATGATCATCGCCGTCTTGCCGGCGGTGAATGCGTCGAT
This sequence comes from Minisyncoccota bacterium, assembly GCA_035499235.1. Taxonomy (GTDB): domain Bacteria; phylum Patescibacteriota; class Minisyncoccia; order 2-02-FULL-40-12; family GWA2-44-9; genus JAGOPO01. The sequence goes on from DATJZE010000033.1 coordinate 1,687, forward strand.
GTCATAGTCCTGCGAATCATTCCAGGTGTAGACCGCCGTCGATGGGTTCGCGAAGTCCGTGTAGAACTGGAGGGCCGTTTCGCCGACGTCCACCCCGTCCACGGACTGTGAGAAGGTCGCCTGGGAGTTGTCGTTGTTGGTCATCCGAACGCCCGATTGCAGCATGAGCATCATCAGGATGTCGGTGGACCGGTTGATGTTGCTCGCCGTGCCCATCGCCGCACCGGATGCGGTGATGTTCTTGCTCTGATCCAGCTTGGTGAGCTTCTCGACGTCGTTCATGAAATCGGTCCACGTGACCGGCGGCGTGGCGATGCCAGCGTTGGCAAGCAGGTCGCGGTTGTAGTAGAGCGCCAGCGTGTCCACGTACAGCGGCATGGCGTAGATCTTGCTGTTGTTGATGAGGTCCGTGGCGGCGACATCGACGAACGTGTCCTGGAACTGTCTGATGGTCATCAGCGGAGCACTGGTGCCCGGCACGGCCGCAGGCATCGGAGTGAGTTTCGCGATGTCCTTGGGCAGCCAGGTGTCGTGGATCATGAAGATGTCAGGTCCCTGCCCCGCCGCAAGCGCGTTCAACAAGGTGGTCTCGTAGTCCGCGTACGGGATGAGTCGGTACGTGACCGAGATGTTCTTGTTGGCCTTCTGGAACGCCTGGATGGATGCATCGAATGCCGTCGGATCGTCGAAGACGCCCCAGACCGTCAGCTGGGCGCTGCCCGTGCCGCCCGACGAGGCGAAGTTGCGGATGATGAAGATGAACGCGATGAACACCATCAGCGCGATGGCGCCGCCGAGCACGTAGATGAGCTTGCGCGAATCGGTCACGAACGAGGTGATGTTCATGGCTTCGCGAAGATGAATCCGACGTAGTACTGGCCCGCATCCAGCGTGCGCTCCAGCTTCAGCCCCGCGCTCTGCGCGAGCTGCTTCAGGTCGTCGTCCGCGGTGCGGAGCTCATCGGGCGGCCCGAACCCGCCGACGCCCTTCTTCCAGTCTATGATGACCACGCGTCCGCCGGATTTGGTCATACGGACGGCCTCGGCGACCATCGCATCCTTCTTCTGCGATTGGAACAGCACGTTCTCCAGGATGGCGAAATCCTGGGTGTTCTCGCCGATGCCGGTGCCGCCGAGGACTTCCAGGTCCGCACGGACCGTCCGCACGTTGCCCAGGCCCGTCGCATCGGATTTGGCACGGACCTCGTCCAATGGTTCCTGCCGGATGTCCACGGCCGTGACGACGCCGTTGGCGCCGACCATCCGCGCGGTCGCGACCGTAAAGAACCCCGAGCCGCAGCCCAGGTCGGCGATGTGCATGCCGGCGACCAGCCCTAACGATGAGACGATGCGTCCCGTGTCCAAGAACGCCCCCGGTCCGGGTATCTGTGCCATGCCTTATTCTACCACATACGCCGTCGAAGCTGTTCAGTATTTCCATGCCCCAACAGTCCGCGGTACGACTGTACGGTCTGCTCCGTCGGCGACTGCGCGAGCCGCCGCAACATCCGCCGCTTCGTGGTCGTCCGAAGTACACGATGGTCCAGGAAGTGCACCCAGCCCAAAAAGTCGATGCCGGAGGCGAGCGTAGTGATGGAGACCTTGTTCGGATGTAGGTCGAGGTTCAATGCTTCTTTCAGAAAGTCACCGACCCGCGGCAGGAGTTCTGCGAGATAGTCTCGGTCATGGTGCAGAAATACGAAATCGTCGGCATACCGGACGTAGTACTTCACTTTGAGTCGGTGCTTCACGAACTGATCGAATTCGTTCATGTAGATGTTCACGAAGAGCTGGGAGGTGAGGTTGCCCAGAGGGAGGCCCGGCGAGAAGCTGCCGATGATACGGGCAAGGAGCCAGCGGGTGTCAGGATCGGAGATATGTCGGGCGAGAACCTCCGAGAGGATACCGTGGCCGATCGAGGCGAAGAACTTGCGGATGTCGCACTTCAATACCCAGCAGGAGCGGGTGTGGTTGCGGCTCGCCCGATACGCGAACGCGCGAAAGCGGTCTAGTGCGCGGTGGGTCCCCTTTCCCAGCTGGCAAGAGAATGAGTCGGCGATGAATCGCCGAGCGAAGAATGGGTACAGCACCCGGTACACGGCATGGTGCAGGAGGCGGTCGCGGACCGATGCTTTGCTGATGTCACGTGGCTTGGGGTCGTTGATGCGGAATTGGTGGTAAGAGCCATGACAGTAGGTGCGATTGACCAAATCTTCCCGAAGTGAGAAGAGATTATCAATAAGATCTCTCCCAAACTTCTGTGCATCGTATTTTTCTCGCTTGCCAGTCAAGAATTCTCGCCATGCTTCCAGTAAATTCTCGACCGAAATGATATTCTCGAAAACATAAGTGCCGAGCTGGATCCCCCCTCTCTGCCCCCCCCCTGTCCATACGTTGCCTATCGTCCAAAAGGTTTTGGGTGCCTACAAACTGTGGCTCGTATACTGGTCTCATTTTGATAAGTTATTCAAACATAATATCGGGGCTAAGATAGATTCTCTCTTCCTAGAGACGATAGAGAATCTTTTTATTGCGAGCCGCACGGGTCCAGAGCGAAAAGGCTTATATCTCGCTCGAGCATCGGACGCGCTTGACGTTCTAAAATTCCTACTACAGGTAGCATGGGAAGTACGGGTTCTCGATACGAAGAAATACAGCGTCCTTTCGGAGTGGGTCAATGAGGTCGGCCGAATGCTGGGCGGATGGCGAAAAACAACAATCCCTGCAAAAGGGATTGTTGGATGAAGAGAGTTGCGAGAGAACACCCGATTGCCCGCGTTCCACCTGTTCGGGTTGTCCACCGAGTTCGCGTTCACGTTCCAGTCGCCGTAACTGGCGTTCCAGTTCGCGTACACGGCCCAGATTTGTGCAGAGCACCTCCCGTGCCACCGCGGTTCGACTACTCGTACCGCTGTATCGAATTCGTGTCGGTACCACTTAGAACCCCGCACCAAGTATCTTCATTTTTAGGCCCCGATATCTATTTATGAGCATGGCCTGGAGTTCGGCCGCCGGAAGCCGTGACCGCCGGCAGATTCGCCTAGTATCCGTCCGCAGATTATCAAAGACGCAAGCAAAGAAAAAGACCGGCCAGCGATGCAATCGCCGACCGGTCCAAGAGCCAAGGGACCCAGGGTCCCAGCTCCTACTTGCGAGAGAACACCCGAAGGCCCGCGCCCCACCCGTCCGGGCCGTCCACCGAGTCCGCCTCCACGTCCCAGCCGCCGTAGCTGGCGTCCCAGTCCGCGCACACGGTCCAGAGCGTGCCGTCGGAATCGCGGATGTAGAAGATGTTGGCGTAGCCGTTGGTGAGGAGCGTGCCGGCCTGGCCGTTGCCCTGCTTCTGCAGCAGCTGCCAGAGGTGGGCCAGAGTGGTCTCGGCCTTGTCGCCCAGCTCCGCGAGGATGGGAATGTCCAGCGAGGCCTTGGCGAGGGTGTAGACGGCCAGCTCGGTGGCGGGGACGTCTCGCTCCACCTTGGGCAGGAAGTGCTTCGTGAAGTTGTCACCCAGACAGCCGATCTTCACCTTCGCCTTCGCGCTGGTGTCGACTTTGAAGTCGTCCTTGGCGACGAACTCGCCGATGGACTGGACGGTGGCAATGGCGACTTGCTTGAGCAGGTCCGAACCCTTGACCACGAGAGTCAGGGCGCCGGTCTTGAGCTGCTGGAACTTCTCCCAGCCGCCGATGAGGTTGAGCAGGAATTCGCCGTCTCCTGCCGTGAGATCCGGATACTTCATGACTTCCTCCTCCCCGACTGAAAGCCGGGAAGCTTCCCTCTGCCCGAGGTTCTGGGGGCCGCGGAATGCGGCGGTACATCGGTTTACAAAGACCCGACCCTACTTCTTAAGTAAGTATACCAGTTTTCTGTCGCATAGTCAACTCTACACCAGGACCACGGAGGCGAGTTCGTCGGCGGCCGCCAGGCGCATGATGCGGACGCCCTGGGTCGCACGCCCGAGCTTGGGGACTTCCTTGGTGAGGGCGCGGATGACCTGGCCCTTCTTGGAGACCGCGATGAATTCGCCGTCTTCGCGCGAGACGACGTGCGCCGATACCAACCGGCCGGTCTTGGCGGTGATCTTGGCGGTCAGGATGCCCACGCCGCCGCGGTGCTGCACTTTGTATTCCTTCAGGTCGGTGCGTTTGCCGTAGCCGTTGGCCATGACGACCAACAGCGAGAGTCCGGCCTCGGCCTTGTGCTTGATGGCGTCCGCACCGACGACCTTGTCGTTGGCCTGCAGACGCATGCCGATGACGCCCCCTGCGGCGCGTCCCATCGGACGGACATCCCCTTCCGCGAACCGGATGGCCGCCCCGGATGCGGTCGTCATGATGACCTGGTCGTCGCCCGAGGTGGACAGCACCCACCCGAGCTGGTCGTCGCCCTTCAGGTTGATGGCGATGATGCCGTTCGTACGCACGTTCGCGAACGCGTCCATGGCGACCTTCTTGATGATGCCGTTCGTGGTCGCCATGAAGAGGAAGAGGCCCTTTTGTTCCTTCTGTTTTGGCAGAGGCACGACGGCGGTGATGACGTCCTTGGGCGTGACCGCCAGGAAGTTCGTGATGGCGCGTCCCTTGGACTGCCGGCTCGCTTCGGGGATCTCGTACCCGCGCACCTGGAACACCTTGCCCGAGTTCGTGAAGAACAGGATGTTGTCGTGCGTGTTCGCCATGAAGAACTGCGCGATGACGTCCTCTTCTTTCGTCGCCATGCCCGACAACCCCTTGCCGCCGCGCTTCTGGCTCTTGAGCTCATCGGGCGGCAGGCGTTTGATGTAGCCGCCGAGGGTCAGCATGAACAGCGCGACCTCTTCGGGTACCAGTTCTTCTTCCCCGATCTCGCGGAGCGCCGTCTTCACGATCTTGGTCCGGCGTTCGTCGCCGTAGGCCGCACGGAGCTGGGCGAATTCGGTCTTCACGACGGTCATCATCTTCTTCGCGGATTTGAGCAGCTCTTCCAGTTCACCGATGAGTTTCAGTTTCTCGGCGAGCTCGTCCTCCACCTTCTTGCGTTCCAGACCGGCCAGCGACTGCAGACGCATCTCCAGGATGGCGTTTGCCTGGCGGTCGGATAGTTTGAACTTCGCCATCAGGTTCTTGAACGCGTCCTCGCGCGAGGCCGACTGCTTGATGACCTTGATGACCTCGTCGATATGGTCCAGCGCGATCTTCAACCCCTCCAGGATGTGCGCCCGTTCGCGCGCGCGGGCCAGGTCATACACCGACCTGCGCCGGACGACGTCCTGCCGGTGCTTGATGAACTGCTCCAACAGCTGCTTGAGCGACAGGATCTGCGGCTGGATGCCGTCCACGAGCGCCAGCATGTTGAAGTGGAACGTCTTCTGGAGCTCGGTGTATTTATAGAGCGAGTTGAGAACCTTCTTCGGGAACGCGTCCTGCTTGAGTTCGATGACGATGCGCATGCCGGAACGGTCGGATTCGTCACGGATGTCCCGGATGCCGTCCAGACGCTTCTCCTTGACCAGGTCGGCGATGTGGATGATGAGCTCGGCTTTGTTGACCTGATAGGGAATCTCGGTGATGACGATCTGCTGGCCGCGCTTGCCCTCGTGGATCTCCGCCGTGCCCCGCGTCACGACCGGTCCCTTGCCCGTCGCGTACGCGGCGGCGATGTCCCGCTCGTTGTAGACCGAGCCGCCGGTCGGGAAATCCGGTCCCTTGATGAACTGCATCAGGTCCGCGATGTCGGCGTCCGGGTTCTCGATGAGATGGATGAGCCCGTCCAGCACCTCACCGAGATTGTGTGGCGGGATGTAGGTGGCCATGCCGACCGCGATGCCGACCGTGCCGTTGATCAGGAGGTTCGGAATCTTGGTCGGCAGGACCGTCGGCTCCTGTTTGGTGCCGTCGTAGTTGGGACGGAACTCCACGGTATCCTTCTCCAGATCGGCAAGGACTTCGTCGGCGATGCGCGCCAGCTTGGCCTCGGTATAACGCATGGCGGCGGCCGAGTCGCCGTCAATGGAGCCGAAGTTCCCCTGCCCGTGCACGAGCGGATAGCGCAACGAGAATTCCTGTGCCATGCGCACCATCGCCTCGTAGACGGCGGAGTCGCCGTGCGGGTGGTAGTTGCCCAGTACCTCACCGACGACGGCGGCTGACTTGCGGAACTTCGCTCCGTGGGTCAGCCCCAGTTTATGCATGACATACAGGATGCGGC